>JBJOIE010000092.1:0-23744 GCA_046047295.1 Actinomycetota bacterium
ATCGAGCCAGACGGTGCCGGATTCAGTCTTGCCGAACTTTGTGCCATCGGCCTTGGTCAATAACGGAGTAGTCAGCGCGTGGCAATGAGCACCCTCCACCCGGCGAATGAGGTCCACGCCCGCAGTGATGTTGCCCCATTGATCCGAGCCACCCGTCTGCAGGCTGCACCCGTAACGCCGATAGAGCTCCAGGTAGTCCAGGGACTGGAGCAGTTGGTAGCTGAACCCGGTGTAGGAAATCCCATCCTTGGCCAGTCTGGCAGCAACGGCCTCCCTATCCAGCATGCGGTTCACGCTGAAGTGCTTGCCAATATCGCGGAGAAACTCCAGGGCCGAGATACCTTCGGTCCAATCGAAGTTATTTGCCATGATCGCCGCGTTATCACCGCTGAATTCATAAAAGCGCTCAAGTTGGCCGCGGATCCGAGCAACCCAAGCCGCAACAGTTTCCTTCGGATTGAGGTTGCGCTCCCCCGATGACTTGGGATCGCCGATAAGACCCGTGGCACCTCCCACGAGGGCGATGGGGACATGACCGTGAAGTTGGAACCGACGAATGGTCAGAATCTGGGCAAGGTTCCCCAAGTGCAGGCTTGGCGCGGTGGGATCGAAGCCGCAATACACCGTGATGGGCCCTTGCTCTGTGGCTTCACGCAAAGCGTCAAGGTCGGTGCTCTGCGCGATGAGTTCACGCCACTGCAGTTCTTCCACGATCCCGGACATGACCGCATTCTGTCGCACCCATGTCCGTCCGGGTTGTAACGGTGGCATCATGCGCGCGTGGCCTATTCCGCGGCTCGGATGCGCAAGGCAGCCGATCACATCGTTTCGGTTGATCCAGCGTTCACCGACATAGTTGAAGCAGCAGGGCTGTGTGTGATTGGCAAGAAGAATCGCACGGCTGTGGATCCCTTCCATGCCCTTGTCAGCGCAGTCATCGCGCAACAGCTCTCCACCAAGGTGGCGGACACCATCACCGAGCGCTTTCACTCGCTCGTAGACGGCAACGTCACTCCCGATGCCGTGAGGTCCTTAAGTGACGAAGACATTCGATCAGCCGGACTGTCCGGCGCTAAGACCCGCACTATTAAGGGTCTGGCGCATGCCATCCACTCAGGTGACGTTGATTTTTCCAATGTTGAACATAAAGCCGATTACCACATCGTCGAAGAGCTCACTGCGCTATGGGGCATAGGGCGCTGGACAGTCGAGATGTTTCTGATGTTCAACCTGCACCGTCTTGATGTGTGGCCGGTTGGCGACCTAGCGATGCGTAAGGGATGGCAGCAGATTCACCACCAGGAAGGTGATATCGATCAAAAACTGATCGATCCTTTAGGCGAACCCTTCAGGCCCTATCGGAGTGTGGTGGCGTGGTATTGCTGGCGCCAGATTGAAGGCGATAACCCAAGCTGGTGACCGCCCAAGCCAATCCGAGTCCCAGTACTGCGGCAAGTGCATCAACTCCGATGTCCTTTAGCTCGAAGCTGCGTGTGGGGGTAAGCGATTGAAGTAACTCGAGCAACAACCCATAGCCCGTGATCGCAGACCACCCGATCAACCAAGTTCTCCTACTTCGTCCCACGAGCGCTACACCCACGGCAACTCCAAGTGCGGCGTATCCCAAACCATGAAGTACTACATCATTGGTATTGCGCGGCAATTGATCGGAAGGAAGCAGACTTCCCAAACCGATGCCCAGGCCAATGATGGCTGCGACTAATGCACCAACTCGGTTTAGCGAGCCCAGAATGCTGCCATTTCATCAACTTGCCCGCGCGCAGTTGCCAACTGCTCTCGCACCCGAGCAGGTGCTGTGCCTCCGAATCCAGCGCGAGTTGTGACTGAACCTTTCACCGACAGCACTTCACGCACAGCTGGTGTGAGGCGTACATCAACATTGGAGAACTCATCATCGGTCAGATCCCAGAGCTCACAGTTACGCGCTTCAGCACGGCGAACACAAGCTCCAGAAATCTCATGGGCGTCACGGAATGGAACACCAGCACGCACGAGCCACTCCGCAATATCGGTGGCAAGTGCGAAACCTTCAGGCGCACTAGCCGAGATCCGCTCCGTGTCGAAGCTAAGAGTGGACATGAGGCCCGTCATCGCAGGGAGTACCAGCAACAACTGTTCCACGGTGTCAAAGACTGGTTCCTTGTCCTCTTGGAGGTCCCTGTTGTAACCGAACGGAAGACCCTTCAACGTGGCAAGCAGACCTGTCAGATTGCCAATGAGACGTCCCGATTTTCCCCGTGCTAACTCAGCAACGTCAGGGTTCTTCTTCTGCGGCATGATCGAGGAGCCGGTGGACCAGGCATCATGCAAAGTCACCCAAGCAAATTCGCGAGATGCCATCAAGATGACTTCCTCTCCCATCCGAGAGAGGTGGACTCCGATCATGGCGCCGATGAAGAGGAACTCGGCCACCCAATCACGGTCACTCGTGGCATCAATCGAATTAGGGAGCGCAGCTGCGAATCCCAACTCGGCAGCTACCGCTATCGGATCAAGTCCCAGACTCGATCCCGCAAGCGCCCCCGCACCTAGTGGCGAACGCGAAGTACGAATATCCCAGTCGCGCAAACGCTCCAGATCGCGCTGGAGACCGTGCACGTGCTTGGCCATTTCATGACCAAGAGACACAGGCTGTGCATGTTGAAGATGAGTAAATCCGGGCGAATAGACCTCCACGAGACTTTCAGCTTGATCCAGGAGCGCTAGCTGGAGCCCTTGCACCTGCGCTGCAATTGCCCGAGCTTGATCGCGGACGTATAGCCGAAAGTCCGTTGCCACCTGGTCATTACGGCTGCGCCCCGCGCGCAACCGGCCACCAAGTTCTCCTAAGCGCTCTATGAGAGTGCGCTCAATAACTGTATGAACGTCTTCATCATCGTTAGCAGGTTGCACGGCCCCGGAGATCACATCCGCGAGCAACCCGTCTAGGGCACCCTCGAGCTGAATTACATCAGCATCAGTGAGCAGTCCTGCACTCCGCAAGACATGAACATGGGCGCGAGTCTGAGCAATGTCATACGGGGCTAAGCGCCAGTCGAAGTGCGTGGATGCGCTGAGCGCAGCCATGGCATCCGATGGTCCGTCAGCGAAGCGGCCACCCCACAGCCGAGTTGGTTGCCCCTCGCTCACACCGCTCTCCTTTGTTCAGCCATGCGCACGAGCGCTTGACATAGTTCCTGAGCATCATCTTCAGTGCGCATCACGATGATGATCGTGTCATCGCCGGCAACGGTGCCTACGGTATCGAAAGCACTGGTTCGATCGAGGTGACCAGCAAGGAACTGCGCGGCGCCGGGCGGGGTCCGCACCACAGCGATATTGCCTGCCGCATCAGCCCGAACCAACAGTTCACCCACCACCCGCCCAAGCGAGCCGTCATGGGTTGCCCTTCCATGGAGTGATTCCGGACTCTCGGGAACACTCAATACGTAGATGCCCTCGGCATCCTTGACAGCACCGAGGGCGAGAAGATCCCGAGAGAGCGTGGCCTGGGTTACGTGCACCCCTTCGGCATTGAGAATGTGGCCGAGTTCCTCCTGTGACGTCACCGACGTCTCGGAGAGAATTTCGGCGATGCGCGAACGTCTCGCCGTGGCTGTGCGTGGCGAACCATGCATGGTGGTCATACCGTCACCTCAGCTTCGGCTACCGCAGCACACGCTGCATCCCAACGGGAAAGTGCTTCAGAAATATCTGCATCCGTAATGACTAACGGGGGCGCAACGCGGATGGCATCACCACTGACCGCATTGACGATCAGGCCGTGCTCACGGCAAGCGCGCTCCAGTGCGGACGAATTTCCACTCGCCAGCACGGCTGCCATCAACAGACCTCTCCCGCGCACGTGATCCACAAGACCGTGGGAACGCTCAACAAGTCCGGTGGCCAGTGCATCGTGCGCCACCAGGACGCGGTCTAAGAGTGCGTCTTGCTCCACTGCCGCGATCACCGCAAGCGCGGCCACCGCAGAGAGTGGGTTGCCGCCGAAGGTCGAACCGTGCGAACCCGGCACAAAGAGGGACGCAGCGCGCCCTACGGCAATGACTGCACCGATCGGCACACCCCCACCGAGTCCTTTAGCCAACGTGACAATGTCTGGCGAAACACCTTGGTGTTGATAGGCAAACCACGTTCCCGTTCGACCCATTCCTGTCTGAACCTCATCAAGGATCAACAAGGCACCGTGCTGATCGGCCAACTCACGTGCCCGCTGGAGGTAGCCCGGGGGCGGAACGCGGACCCCACCCTCACCTTGGATCGGCTCCAGAACGATCGCTGCAACAGAATCATCCACCGCATTCGCCAATGCATCCACGGCGCCAAAGGGCACCACGGTGACCTCACCAGGGAGTGGACGGAATGGATCCTGCTTGGAGGGTTGAGCAGTCAGGGCAAGGGATCCCATAGTCCGCCCGTGGAAGGATCCTTCAGCAACCACCATGCGCGCACGACCCGTGAGCCGAGCCAATTTGAATGCCGCCTCATTCGCCTCTGCACCGGAATTACAGAAGAAAACCCGTGCGCTCGCATCACCACGCAATTCAACGAGTTTCTCCGCCAGCTCAATCACTGGAGGCGTCGCCATCAGATTGCTGGTATGCCCGAGGGTCTGCATTTGATTCGAAACTGCGGCAACCAGACGAGGATCCGCATGACCCAATGCGTTCACCGCAATTCCGGCAAGGAGGTCGATGTATTCCTTGCCTTCGTTGTCCCACACGCGCGCCCCACTACCCCGAACCAATTCGATGGGCGGAGTACCGTAGTTATTCATCAACGCCGATTCCCAGCGCTGCTGCCAGGAACTCATGGGCTCACGCCCTCGGGTACCACCATCGTGCCAATGCCTGAATCGGTAAAGACCTCCAGCAAGACCGAATGCTCAAGTCTTCCATCAATCACGTGCGCGCGAGGAACTCCGGCTTCAACCGCTCGCAAACATGCTTCCATTTTCGGAACCATGCCACTCTCCAAAGTTGGCAGCATTCGCGCAAGTTCGTCCACAGGCAATGTGGCAATGAGAGAGTCCCGATCTGGCCAATGTGCGTAAACGCCTTCGACATCAGTCAGAACCACGAATTTCTCAGCCTCCAGGGCGATCGCAAGGGCTGCGGCCGCGGTGTCTGCATTGACGTTGTAGGAGTTTCCATCCTTATCCCGCGCCACTGTGGAAACAACCGGAATCAAACCATCATCAAGTAGCTGGTTCACAAAGTCAGGTCGCACATCCACCACATCTCCCACCTGACCAATATCAACGGCCACTCCGTCTACGGTTGCGGTACGCCGTTCGGCAGTGAATAGGTGCGCATCTTCACCTGATAGCCCCACGGCATAGGGGCCGTGCTCGTTGATCAAGCCCACGAGATCACGTTGAACCTGACCCACGAGAACCATTCCCACCACGTCCATGACCTCTGGCGTGGTGACGCGAAATCCACCCTTGAACTCGGTGGGTACTCCTAGGCGTTCCAACATGGCACTGATCTGGGGGCCGCCGCCGTGCACAACAACTGGGCGCAACCCGGCAAGACGCAGGAAGACCATGTCTTGGGCGAAAGCGCGCTTGAGGGATTCATCCACCATGGCGTTGCCGCCGTACTTGATCACCACCGTGGAGCCGTGAAAACCTTCCAGCCACGGCAATGCTTCGGCAAGAACCTTCGCCTTTGCTGAGGCGTTTTCCAGTGTCACGGGATCTCCTTAGGTGGAATATGCGGAGTTTTCATGCACGTAATCGGCCGTTAAGTCATTGGTCCACACTGAGGCGGACGCCGATCCAGCCCGAAGGTCAACTGTGATGTCAACTGTGCGGCCACTGAGGTCTACTCGGTTGCGATCGTCCCCCACGCCACCGTTGCGGCACACGGTCACGCCATTCATGGACACGTCCACTTGATCAGGCTCGAAGCGAGCCAAAGTTGTTCCCGCTGCTGCAAGCACCCGACCCCAGTTGGGATCCTCACCATGAATCGCACACTTAAGAAGATTGCTCCGTGAAATCGCACGAGCAACATCAAGTGCATCGTCCACCGAAGCAGCATTCACCACCGAGATCTCAATGTCCTTCGAGGCGCCTTCAGCATCACCGATGAGTTGCCGAGCGAGGTCCACACACACCGCAGTGACGAGTTCCTGCAGTGCAACACGATCGAGTGAAATCCCCGATGCGCCATTGGCCATCAAGACAACTGTGTCATTGGTGCTCATGCATCCATCGGAATCGATACGGTCAAAGCTCAGTGCCGTTGCTTCACGAAGAACGCCTTCCGCATCGTCTGCATCCACCATCGCATCGGTGGTAAGCACCACGAGCATGGTGGCTAAAGCTGGTGCAAGCATCCCAGCGCCCTTGGCAATTCCTCCGACGGTGACACCGTGCGCACTCGCCACGGCAACCTTGGAAACAGAATCCGTGGTCATGATGGCTACGGCAGCGTCCGCTCCACCTTCCTCAGACAACTGCGCCACCGAGAGTTCCACCCCAGCCAAGATCCGATCCATCGGCAAACGTTCACCGATCAGCCCGGTGGAACACACCAGCACGTCACCCGCGCCAACCTCTTTCCCCGCTGAAGACAGGACCTCGGCGACCTTCTCAGCGGTGTGGTGCGTATCAGCGAAACCTTCAGGTCCCGTGCACGCATTTGCACCCCCAGAGTTGAGAAATACTGCTCGGGCGGTGCGATCGCTAAGCACCTGCTGCGACCACAGAACCGGGGCGGCCTTGAATCTGTTCGAAGTGAACACACCCACGGCGACATCCTGAGGACCGTCATTCACCACGAGGGCAACATCTGGCTTACCAGATGCCTTGATCCCCGCGGTGACCCCACTAGCCCGAAATCCTTTGGGTGCGGTGATGCTCATGGCGCCACCCCATTGACCGAGAGGCCCGTGATCTCATCCCAGCCGAACATCAGATTCGCGTTTTGCACGGCCTGACCAGCTGCACCCTTGCCCAGGTTGTCGATAGCACTCACCACAATGACTCGACCAGCGTGCGTGTCCAGCGCGCACTGCAGTTGCACCATGTTTGTTCCAGAGACTGATGATGTCTGTGGCCACACGCCGCTCGGGAGTACAGAGACAAAAGGCTCAGACGCATAGGCGGCCATCAGCGCATCACGCACCTGCGATTCAGATACGCCTGAGTCAACTTCAGCCGTGCACGTTGCAATGATTCCGCGCGGCATAGGAGCGAGAAGTGGGGTAAAAGACATTTCCACGCCCTCCCCTACCACTTGCGCGAGGCTTTGTTCCATCTCCGGAATGTGCTGATGCACTCCGCCAACTTTGTAGGCAGACATGGAGCCCATTACCTGTGTGGCGAGCAGTGCATCACTCGGTTTGCGCCCCGCACCCGAAGTTCCCGAGGCAGCGACAACAACGATGCCTTGCGGGCTGACTAATCGGGCAGCTAGCAATGGGGCGAGGGCAACCGCGACGGCAGTGGCATAGCACCCTGGATTGGCCACTCTCCTTGCACGCGCGATGCGAGCACGCTGACCCGGTAATTCCGGCAGGCCATAGGTCCACGTGCCTGCGTGTGAACCGCCGTAATAGCGATCCCACTGTGCGCTGTCAGCCAAGCGAAAGTCCGCACCCAGGTCGACAATCGGCAGGTGCTCGGGTAACTGCGCCACCAACGCAGCCGATTCACCATGCGGCAGCGCCAAGAAGATCAATTCGGCCTCAGCGAGCGCGTCGGGGGTGGTGTCCACCAGCGGTAACTCGCTCAGTGCCGAAAGGTTCGGATGCACCGCTCCTAGAAGCTCACCCGCACGTCCCCCGGCCCCCAGCACGGATATCTCGAGTTTGGGATGCCCACCCAGGATCCGGATGAGCTCACCCCCGGCGTAACCCGATGCACCGGCAATTGCCACAGAGACCATATGTGAATTATACGCATACGCGCATATTCACCCACATCCGCTAACGCAGGGTCGCCCCGCACACCTTTCCGGCACTGGATAGAGCCCCCGCGCGCGCAGCCGCGGTCTCCTCCGAACTCAGCGTGCGATCAGGAGCTCGGAAGCGCAGGGCGAAGGCCAGGGACTTCTTGCCCTCCCCCACCTGAGGCCCCTCGTACACGTCAAAGAGCCGAACCGATTCCAATAGTTCGCCAGCACCGGCGCGTAGCGCCTGCTCCACTTCGGCCGCGGTGATGCTCTGGTCCACCACCAGAGCGAGATCTTCTTTGGCCACTGGGTGCGTGCCCACCTCGGGAGCTCGGCGAACGGCCGTTGCGGCATCCATGAGCCCATCGAGATCTATCTCGAATGCGCAGGCCCGCTCTGGAAGCCCCGCAGCTTCGATAACTCGGGGATGTAATTCACCCGCGTATCCGATGACCTGCTCGCCGATGGCGATGCTGGCACATCGACCGGGATGAAACATCGCATCTGCGGCTGCTTCCACCGTGATTTCGGCGCCGACGATTTCGCTCACGACGCGAACGGCCGACAGGGCATCAGACCAATCCGCGGGCCGGCCTGCGCCCCACCACCCCTGCGCTTCCCAGGCCCCGGTGAGAATCCCGGCTAGGTGTTCGGGCTGCTTGGGCAGCAGTTCATTCAGTGCGTGCCAATGCTCGTCGCTCGGACGTGCGTGAACACCAGGCCGTACGTCAATCTCCGATGAGACCGAACCAAGGAAGACTCGTCCGAGTTCAAATAATGCGAGGTCGGTGTTTCCTCGGCCTGCATTGCGCCGTGTTGCGGTGAGCAAACCGGGTAGCAAGGTAGTGCGCATGAATGGCTGCTCCTCCGAGAGCGGGTTAGCGAGCCGCGGAGCACTTCGTCGAGAGTCACCCTGGGGAATCAGCAACTGATCAAGTTCGCCTTCGCCGACGAAGGGATAGGACAGCACTTCAGTGAATCCACGTGAGGCCAGGGCGAAGCCAATACGCCGACGCAATCGTTGTTGCGTTGTGAGACCGCGGCCTAGTGGCGCAGTGGGCAGCGTCGAAGGAAGTGCGTCATAACCGATTAAGCGCAGTACTTCCTCAACTAGATCCGCAGGATCGGTGAGATCCGGGCGCCAGGAGGGTGGCGTGACCTCCAAGACATCAGAGGTTTCATCAGCGAATGTGCAGCCAACGATCTGGAGGATGCGAATCACCATGATGGCGGGGATGTCCATCCCTGCTACTTCCTCCGGCATGCTGGCGGGCATCTCGATAACGATGGGAACCGTTGGCGCTTCCACGGCTGTCATTCCTACGTATTGGCCACCACCAAATTCGAGGAGCAGCGCCGTGGCGCGCGCAGACGCATATGGCGCCAGATCGCGATCCACCCCACGTTCATTTCTGCGGCCCGCTTCACTACTCACCTTGTGCCTGCGACCAGCACGCGCAATAACTTCAGGAATGAAATGAGCTGCTTCAAGCGCAATCGCATTAGTGCTCTCATCGATTTCCGAGTGCAGACCGCCAATAACGCCAGCGAGGCCGATCACGCCTGAGTCGTCGGCGATAACCAGATCATCGGAGCGGAGTGTGCGTTCCACGTGATCAAGGGATTCGAAGGCTTGACCGTCCGTCGCCCAGGCCGCACGCACAGTGCCCTTGAGTTTGTTCAGGTCATAGGCGTGTAGGGGCTGTCCAAGCTCGAGCATGACGTAGTTAGTCACATCCACGGCGAGCGATACGGGGCGCATCCCGCACGCAACGAGACGCCGCTTCATCCACAAAGGTGACTGTGCTTGCGGATCAAAACCAACAATGCTGCGCATGGTGATCAGATCACATCCATCAGGCGCTTCCGTTGCACAATCCGTCGGTGCATGCGCCGTGGTGGGTGCTGGAAGGTCTACGAGCTCTTGCCCTGGATCTGTGAAGGGAATGCCGTAGGCAATACCCACTTCGCGGGCAATCCCTCGCATGGAGAGGGCGTATCCACGATCTGGGGTAACGGCGATATCGAGGATCTCATCACCGATCCCTATCAATGGTTTTGCATCATCGCCTGGTTTCGCACTCTCGGGCGGCAGAATCATGATGCCGCTGTGATCGTCACCCAAGCCGAGTTCACGCTCGGAACAGATCATGCCGTTGGAGACTTTGCCGTACGTTTCACGAGCAGTAATGGTGAAGTCACCGGGAAGCGTGGTCCCGGGGGTTGCCACAACCACCAGGTCACCAACGGAGAAGTTTCGTGCACCGCAGATGATTCCGTTGACGATGCCGTCAGCGAGTTCCACCTGGCACCAGCGAATCGGCTTCTTGAACTCGGTGAGTTCTTCGATCTCACGTACCAATCCAACGGTGAGAGGGCCCGAGACTCCCGCTCCGATTTCCTCGACGGTCTCCACTTCTAGACCAGCTCGAATAAGTTTCGCCGCAACATCGCGGCCCGATTGCTCAGCCGGAACGGGCACAAGTTCACGAAGCCAGGACATGGGGACGCGCATCAGGCCTCCAACCCGAAGGCTCGGGTGAAACGCACATCACCTTCGACGATATCGCGCATGTCGCTCACGCCGTTGCGGAACATAAGCGTGCGCTCTACACCCATGCCGAATGCGAATCCCCGATAAACCTGCGGATCAATGCCAACGGCACGGAGCACGCGCGGGTTGACCATGCCGCAGCCACCCCACTCGATCCATCCTTCACTTCCGCAAGTTCGGCACGGCATAGCTGGATTGCCCACCGACTCACCACGGCAGACGAAGCATTCGAGGTCCACCTCGGCGCTGGGCTCGGTGAATGGAAAATAGGAAGGACGCATACGGGTGCGAATCCCGTCACCGAACATCGCCGCCGCGAAGTGATCAATGGTCCCGCGAAGATCACCCATCGTTATTCCCTTATCGACAGCGAGTGCCTCGATCTGGTGGAAGACGGGCGTGTGGGTGGCGTCAAGTTCATCAGTTCGATAGACCCGCCCGGGGGCGATCACGTAGATGGGCAAGTCGCGATCCAGCATGGTGCGAATTTGGATGGGTGATGTGTGTGTACGAAGGACCACGCCACTTTCCGGAGATGAAACGAAGAAAGTGTCTTGCATCGTTCGCGCCGGATGATCCGGTGGGATGTTCAGAGCATCAAAATTCACCCACTCGGCCTCCATCTCGGGGCCCTCCGCAATGTCATAGCCCATGGAAATGAAGACATCACCCACGCGTTCCATCAACGCAGTCAGTGGATGACGGCCACCCAGTGGTTGGCGAGTCACTGGCAGGGTGACGTCGACGGCCTCTTCTATCAGCACCCGCTCATCACGCTCGGCTTCTAGTTGAACCTGGCGGGCGTCCAGGGCGAGCTTGATTTCACCGCGCGCGTGGCCAATCCGCTTGCCCACCTCGGCCTTCGCCGCCGGTGGAAGCGCCCCGATTTCTCGATTTGCCAGAGCAAGCGGTGAACGATCGCCCGCGTGCGAGAGTCGGACCGCCTTCAATTCGACCAGGTCCGACGCAGCGGCGATCGCGGTGAGGGCCTCAGCGACCATCGCGGTGACCGCGTCGTCACTGAGCGTGGCAACCTGCTTGGGGTCGAATGAAGTGTTTGGTCCAGACATGACTGGCTGAGTATTCCAGCAAAGGCAGCCGTTACCGCAGCCGAGGCCGACTTACTCGGGAACGATCACCTGAATGAGCGCGTCGACAGAATCTTCTAGCTCCCCGGTGCCGCTCAGGACGAGCTCGGGTGCATCGGGTGGTTCGTATCCCTGACCAACCCCGGTCAGGTTGGGCAGATCGCCAGACGCTGCCTTTGCGTAAAGACCCTTGGTGTCTCGCTGGCTCACCACATCCAGGGGCGTGTCCACATATGCCTCGACGAATTGACCCGGCTCGAAGAGATCTCGTGCCGCTTTTCGATCAGCCTTGAATGGCGACACCAGGGCGACGAAGACCACCAAGCCAGCATCTGCCATCAACTTGCTCACCTCGGCCACCCGCCGCACGTTTTCAGCACGATCCTCTGGAGTGAACCCGAGATCCTTATTGAGGCCGTGGCGCACGTTATCGCCATCCAGGACATAGGTATGAACGCCCATCGCGTGGAGTTTGCGCACGGCTGCATCTGCAATCGTCGACTTACCTGCGCCCGAGAGGCCAGTGAGCCACACGACTTTCGGTTCATGACCCATCAGTAAACGACGGGCCTGGGAGTCCACCTGGTAGTCGTGACGCACCACGTTGGTAGATCGGCGCATTTGATGCACCACCATGCCTGCTGCAACGGTATCGGCGGTGACTCGATCGACGAGTAGGAATCCACCGGTATCTCGGCACAGGGTGTAGGGATCAAGTGGTACGAGCTTGTCTGTTGCTACTTCTACTCGGCCAATGTCGTTCATTTCAAGGATTCGCGCGGCATCGTGATGACCGCTCACCACATCCATCTTGTAGCGCACATTGGTTACCGTTGCCGGCACCGAACGTGAGCCGGAGACCAACAGATACGAACGCCCGTGCGCAAGGGGCTCTTCACCAATCCAGACCATGTCGACAGCGAATCTGTCTGCTGGCTGCATGGATTCCCCTGTTGTCCCCGCAATGACATCACCACGCGTGACGTCGACTTCACGATCGAGGGTGATGGTCACCGCTTGTCCGGCGTCCACATGATCGAGTTCCTTGATGTGGCCATCGACGTGCAGGTCATAGGTAACGATTCGATCCACTACAGCCTGGCGCCCACTATCGGCAATGACCACTGGATCCCCTCGACGGATCTCACCGGAAACTACGGTGCCTGCATAACCTCGGAAGTTTCCTTCAGCGCGGGCGACGAATTGCACGGGAAAGCGGAATGGCTCCTCCCCCGAACCGACCTCGATAACCGGTTCCCACTGCTCGAGCGCGGCGAGCAGCGTTGGCCCGGAATACCAGGGCATCCTGGTGGTGGGTTCAGTGATGTTGTCGCCGACAAATGCGCTCACCGGGATAGGAATCACTTGCGGTACTTCCAACCGCGCCGCTGCCGTACGGACTTTGCCCACGATTTCTTCATACGTAGCGTGCTCATAGCCAACCAGGTCCATTTTGTTGACCGCAACAATGACTGTCTTTACACCCATGAGCGCGCAGATAGTCAAGTGACGATGAGTCTGCGCTCGCACACCGCGAGCGGCATCGACCATCAGGATCGCAACATCACCATTGGAAGCAGCCACAGCCATGTTGCGCGTGTACTGCTCGTGCCCCGGGGAGTCTGCTACGAGAACTCGGCGACCGTTCGGCAAGTTCATGTGTCGATAGGCAACATCAATCGTGATTCCCTGCTCGCGCTCGGCCTCGAGACCGTCCGTGAGCAGGGAGTAATCAATTTCGCCCACGGGGATCGTTGATCCACCACGCCGGGTACGCCGTGCATATTCAAGTGTGTCAATGGGTACGGATCCCGTGTCCGCGAGCAGCCTGCCAATCAACGTGGATTTGCCATCGTCCACCGATCCGCAGGTAACCAGGTGCAAGACAGGAGTTATGTTCGCGGCCACTAGAAGTAGCCCTCCTTCTTCTTACCCTCCATGGATTCGGTGCCGCCCTCGCCATCGATGAGGCGACCAGAACGTTCGGAGTACTTCGCGCCAGACATTTCGCGCACCAAATCTTCCATGGTGTTTGCGGTTGATTCCACGGCCCCTGTCAGCGGATAGCAGCCCAAAGTGCGGAATCGCACGGAGCGCATCTGCGGAACCTCGCCCTCTCGTAGCGGGAAGCGATCATCGTCAACCATGATCAAGGTGCCATCGCGTTCGACGACAGGACGTTCCTTCGAAAAGTACAGATCTGGAATGGGAATGTCCTCGCGCTGGATGTACTTCCACACATCCAATTCGGTCCAGTTCGAGATAGGGAATACGCGCATGGACTGCCCGGGAGCAAGTTGGGTATTTGCCGTGCGCCAAAACTCGGGGCGTTGCTTTCTCGGATCCCACTGGTGCCCCGGCTCACGCAAACTGAAGATGCGCTCCTTGGCTCGGCTGCGCTCTTCATCACGGCGCGCGCCTCCAACGGCAGCATCAAATCCATAGCGATCCAAACCTTCACGGAGGGCCACCGTCTTCATCAGACGGGTGTATTCGTGGGTGCCGTGCGTAAAAGGTGTAACGCCTTCTTCAATCGCTTCAACATTCTGCGCAATTCGAAGGTCTAGGCCGAGCTCACTGGCGCGGCGATCACGGAAGGCAATCATTTCCTGGAACTTCCAGCCCGTGTCCACGTGCATAACCGGGAAGGGAATGGGTGCTGGAGCGAATGCCTTCACCGCGAGGTGCAAAAGCACCGAGGAATCTTTGCCAATGCTGTAGAGCAGCACGGGATTCTTGAACGCCGCCGCAGTTTCACGGTAAATGTGGATGGCTTCAGATTCAAGCTCATCTAGTACGGCATCGTAGGGAACGTTGATGCCGGAGGACGCTGTTACGTGGGCGGTGCTCACGCTTCTGACAGTACCTCCATGCCCTCACTGCCACTTTCGGCGACAGCCATCGATCCATCACCGAAGCGCGGATCCTTGCCTTGGGCGGCCAGGGCAGCTGCTCGAGCATCCCGCTTGGCCTGAGCCAAGGCTTCACCCTCTGCCGCCACCTGTGGGTCGATCGGGTGGTTGGGCACGTGGGTCACACCATGGTGCTTCTCCATCCACGCCTGCAATTCCGGACCAGATTCATAGGACGTGATGAGGCAGTAACGCGGTTCATCACCCGGGTGCCACACAGCGTGATAGAAACGCTGTGTATCAAGGACGAGCTGTTGGCCGGCAGGGAGAGGCAATCTGATCTCAGTACTCGGATCGTCTTTGTCTGAGCGAAGGATCATCACCGCATCTGGATTATCGGTGAGATTAAAGAAGGCGCGAACTATCCAGCCGGTGCCCTCGGGGTTGAGGCGATTGTTGTCATCGCGATGCAGGTTGTAGAGGGCTTCACCGTAGGAATTTGGCTGAAGTTCGATAACGCGGCAGCGGCCAATATTTGCCCCAGGCTCCTGCGCGCGGCGAGTGAGGATGGGAGCGATCTCAACGTTCTCCTTGACCCACACACCATCCTTATCTGTCTTCGGTGGAGTGTGGTTCCAGAAACCATCGCACTCGATATCGCCATATGCGCTGGCAATCGGAGCGAAACGGGTATCTCCGGAAGACTTCCAATCCACGTAGATGAGGTTTTCCCATTCGCGCGGATCCTGCGATTGGTCATATCGATCGAGAACCACGTAGCCAGATTCATCCATCATTGGCAGGGTGATGTACGACATCAGAATCTCCTCTCCCACATTGTTCTCCCATCCTCTCAAGGATTGGCGTGGTGTTGCTGAGCGGCACGCGGAATATCCCATGGATGGATATTCCATGCCGCGTATAACGCAACAGAAAGAGACACCGCTGCGTTAAGTGACTCGGTTCCTCCGGGCATCGGCAGTGCCGTGAGCAGGTCAGCGGCCTCAAGGAACTCACCTGCTGCTCCGTGGGCCTCCGAGCCCACCACCCAGACGGCGTTCGCCGGAGCCGATCCCTCGGCCAAGGCATCAAATACCTGCTGTGGCGCATCCCCGTCGAGGACGATGATCGCCCTGGAAGCACTCCGGGCAGCCTTGATGATTTCGTCAGCCGGCACCGCTCCCACAGCAGGGATGCGCACGATCGCACCGGCCGAACTCCGCACCACCTTGGGACCATATAGATCGGCGCTTCCCGCCGTGGTGATCACACCCGCGAGGCCGAGTGCGGCTGCTGTACGAAGGATCGTGCCCAGATTTCCCGGATCAGAGATTCGGTCGGCCACCACGATGGGCGCATTCGCGGACCAGATTTCGTCCGGCTGAATCGAAGGCACATTGCATATCGCCAGGACCCCTTGTGGGGTGGTGGTGTCTGATACCTGTTTCATGACTGCACTTGTGGTGATGACATCGGGCTCAACGCCGCGAGGCATATGCACGAGAGCTTCCTCGGTGCACCAGATTTCGCGTACTGCCCCCAGTGCAAGTGCCTCGGCAACAATTGCCGGACCCTCAACGATGTACTGGCCAGATGCAACTCGTCCCGCTCGATCCTTCAGGCTGCGCACGTGGGCAACCCGGGCCGAGCGGGACGAGGTGATGTGTTGCAGGACGGCTACTTTTCTGCCGGAACCGCGGCGCGCGCGATATCCACCAGGGCGCTGAAGGCAGCTGCGTCATTCACAGCAAGTTCGGCAAGCATGCGCCGATCGACCTCAATATTGGCCACCTTGAGGCCTTGAATGAAGCGGTTGTAGGTCATGCCATTGGCGCGGGCGCCAGCATTGATGCGCTGGATCCACAACCGACGGAAATCGCCCTTGCGCGTACGCCGATCGGCATAGGCGTAGACGAGTGAGTGGGTGACCTGTTCCTTTGCCTTGCGATAAAGGCGTGAGCGCTGTCCGCGATAACCGGAAGCCCGCTCGAGGACCTCACGACGCTTCTTTTGCGCATTCACCGAACGCTTGACGCGTGCCATTGGTTACTCCTGTCAGTTTGGGAAGTGTGAGTGGGACTAGCGGCCGAGAAGCTTCTTGACCTTCTTGACGTCGGCCTTGGAGACGGTGTCATCAGCCATCAGGCGACGGGTGCGCTTGGAGGACTTAACCTCCAACAGGTGGCGACGGTTCGCCTGCTCATGCGTGATCTTGCCTGAGCCGGTCACTTTAAACCGCTTCTTTGCTCCGCTATGCGTCTTTTGCTTCGGCATATCTCGTCCTTTTTCTTCTATCCGAACCGGTGGGCTCGGAAATCTGTGTTACGCAGATTCGGCTGCGACCTCTGCGATTTCGGTCTTCTTCGTTCCCTCGGCCTTGCGCCTGTGTGGTGCGAGCACCATGAGCATGTTGCGTCCGTCCTGCTTGGGCGAAGCTTCAACAAAACCAAGTTCCTGAACATCGTCTGCGAGACGAGCCAGCAAGCGCAGGCCAAGTTCTGGGCGGCTCTGCTCGCGACCGCGGAACATGATCGTGATCTTGACCTTGTCTCCCGCTCGAAGGAACCGCTCCACGTGACCCTTCTTGGTCTCGTAATCATGGGAATCAATCTTCGGGCGAAGCTTCATTTCCTTGATAACGGTGTGCGACTGGTTCTTCCGAGATTCGCGCTCTTTGAGGGCTGCTTCGTACTTGTACTTACCGAAGTCCATCAGTTTGCACACGGGGGGCTTAGCCATCGGGGCCACCTCAACAAGGTCAAGGTCTGCCTCGACCGCCAGTCGAAGTGCATCGTCAATGCGGACGATGCCCACCTGTTCCCCATTTGGTCCCACGAGGCGTACCTCAGGAACGCGAATGCGATCGTTAATGCGGGGCTCGACGCTGATGGCGCCTCCTTGCTCGTTCGTGGGCCCCAACGTCGAAGGCTCCTACGACGCTGTGCGCGCAGGAGCCTAGGCAGGCTCGCACCTGCTTTACCGACCCACGTACCGCGTGCGGTGCGCAGGTGGGGGTGGCTACCCCGCTTGCACGACCCGGTGCTTCCACCGAATCAGGAGGTGAAAGGGTACCAGCCATGAATGAGCCGCTATCACCGCCTGATATTTCCGAGGTTCCGGCTACCGAAATCGTGGTCACCGTGGCTGTTCACCTGATGAGCGCGGCGGGGGTGGCCTGTGGGCTTGCCGTTGATGAAAACTCTTCCCCGAAGAAGGACCTAGCCGAAGCTCGAATCCTGATCACCGCTCTCGCCGGCCTGGTCACCTCGAGTGCACCTCTGCTCGGCTCCATGCACGCAGCACCCCTTCGCGATGGGCTCACCAGCCTGCAACGCGCCTTCCAGGAAGCTTCACCCATTCCCGATCCGCCCGGTTTGGGCCCGGGTGAGGACCTCACGGGGCCTGTGTACCCGCTACCTTCCTAAGCACCTCGTCGGTCAAGACAACCTGCTGAGGGCCAGCCACGTCGATCACCACTGCCTTGGCCCCCTGGGCGATCGCAGCCTGGGCGATCTCTGCGCCACTGGCCGGAACTGGCCGAGCCTGCGGATCCCATGTACACATCGAGTCGACACTGGTGAATGCCAACAGTCCTTGCTCGCCACGGTTGTTGACCATAGACACCAATGCCATATGTGAAGCCTTGTCTCCCCCGAGTTCATCGATTTCGTCGAGGCGCGCGACCACCGCGACAAGCAGTCGCGACCTAGCAATAACCGAGGCAATCCGGTGTGGATCACCGCTGGCAAGCGCCTCCACTACCTGAGTGTCTGCAGCGCCGGAATCATCGGTATAGCGCGAACCCTGAAGAGGAATACCCGTCACAAACGGCACGCATGTATATCGGTCACCAGGATGCCCCGGGCTCCAAGGGCAAATAGCTCGTCCATCACCCGATGCACGTCTGCGCTCGGAACCATGGCCCGCACGGCAGACCAATCCCCCTGATGTAACGGTGAAACGGTAGGAGCCTCGATACCCGGGGTGACAACACAAGCTTGCTCAAGTTTCGCATTGGGAATGTCGTAATCAACCAAGACGTAGGAGCGAGCCACCATAACGCTATGGATGCGGCGAACAAAGGTATCGGTAGCCGGATTACTCGCAGCCTCCGATGGCTGGATAAGTAATGCCTCTGAAACCAAGAGAGGCTCGCCAATGATTTCTAGGCCCGCACGGCGCAATGTGGTGCCCGTGGCAACAACATCGGCAACGGCATCCGCAACACCAAGAGCCACCGCGTTTTCCACTGCGCCATCAAGCCGCACAATTCGTGCTGAAAGACCGTGACGTTCCAGCCACTGTTCCAATAAACCCGCGTAACTCGTAGCGATACGCAACCCGGCAAGTTCGTCGATGGTGCGCGCCGTTGAAGGAGTGGCCGCCAAACGAAAGGTAGACGGCGCGAACCCAAGTGGTATGACTTCCTCGGCCTTGGCGGCGGAATCCAGCAGCATGTCCTTGCCCGTGATGCCTAGATCCAGGGTGCCTTCCCCAACGTAAATAGCGATATCGCGCGGGCGAAGGAAGAAGAACTCCACGTCATTCTCGGGATCGTGCACGACAAGGTCCCGGGTGCCCGCGCCGCGCAGATAGCCAGCTTCGGTGAGCATGGTGCGCGCTGGCTCAGCAAGTTGCCCCTTATTCGGGACCGCCACCCGTAACACGTCAGAGCCTGCGGTAGACGTCGTCAAGGGAAACGTTGCAGCTCAACATGAGCACCTGAGCGAAGTAGAGCAACTGCGCAATCTCCTCGGCCGCACGTTCGGGACCCTCGTGCTCCGCAGCCATCCACGCTTCTGCGGCCTCCTCCACCACCTTCTTACCCACTTCATGGACACCCGCATCCAAGAGGCGCACGGTGCCCGAATTGGGATCAGACAGCGCAGATTTCTCTAGGAGTTCGCGATAGAGGGCATCGAAGGTTTTCACGCACTTAGCCTAGGGCGCGGCCCACCTGAACCATGGCGAGGGCGGTTTCCGTTGCTTCTGCACCTTTACTTTCACGTGATCCAGGGAGGCCCGCACGATCAAGTGCCTGTTCCTCGTTATCGCAGGTGAGCAAGCCGAAGCCGATCGGAATTGCTTCGTTCAAGCCAACGCGCATCAGACCTTCGGTGGCCGCCGCACATACGTATTCAAAGTGTGGGGTGCCCCCGCGAATAACCACCCCGAGGGCAACCAGGGCATCAAATCTGCCTGATTGAGCAGCGAGTTGGCAGGCAAGCGGAAGTTCATAACTACCCGGCACGCGGATCACTTCGCTCGTTGCTCCGCTTGATGCGCACGTGGTTTGCGCTGCGCTTATGAGTGCATCCATGACTTCAACGTGCCAACTGCTGGCAATAATGCCGACTCGAACACCCGGCGCGTGAATACTGAGCGTCGGCGCGCCTGATCCACTCATTGGCCACCTCCACCGGAAAGCTGATGACCCATGCGCTCGGCTTTGGTGGCTAGGTAATGGGAATTGTGCGCATTGCTCTCAACTATGAGCGGCACACGTTCACTGATGGTCAAGCCGTAGCCCTCCAAGCCTGCACGTTTAGCCGGATTATTTGTGAGTAGGCGCATGGACTTCACTCCGAGATCAGCCAGGATCTGAGCCCCCGTTCCGTAATCGCGCGCATCGGCCGGTAAACCCAGTGAAAGGTTCGCATCAACCGTGTCGTGACCCTGATCCTGAAGTTCGTAGGCGCGTAATTTTTCTAGCAGTCCAATGCCTCTGCCTTCATGACCTTTCACATAAAGCACAACACCGCGTCCTTCTTGCGCCACCGCCAACATGGCAGCGTGCAACTGCGGCCCACAATCGCAACGGTGTGAACCGAAGACATCGCCGGTGAGGCACTCGGAGTGCACGCGTACGAGCACGTTCTCGCCATCACCGATACTGCCTGCCACGAGGGCTACATGCTCGGTGCCATCGATCAAGCTCCGATAGCCATGTGCAGTGAAATCACCGTGCTCTGTCGGTAACGGAACACTCGCCACTCGCTCAACTTGAGATTCCGTGCGGCGCCGGAAGCGAATCAGATCTTCGATGGAGATCAATCGGAGATCGTGTGCATCTGCGAATGCCCGGCATTCCGGAGCCCGCATCATGGAGCCATCATCATTGACCAATTCGCAAAGCGCACCAGCAGGATTCAGGCCAGCAAGACGCGTGAGATCCACCGCCGCTTCAGTGTGCCCGGGACGGCGCAACACGCCACCCTCAACTGCGCGCAGAGGCATCACATGCCCAGGACGAGTCAATTCATATGGCTCTGTTGCACTATCTGCCAAGACCTTGATGGTGTGCGCGCGATCGGTTGCGGAGATTCCCGTGCTAGATACATCGCGAGCATCAACAGACACGGCATAGGCCGTACCTTTGCGATCTTCATTCACCATGGTCATGGGTGGCAGTTCCAGGCGATCCAGGTCTCGGCCACGCATGCCCACGCAAATGTAGCCAGACGTATGGCGGATCATGAACCCCACGAGTTCAGGCGTGGCCATCTGCGCGGCGAAGATCAAATCCCCTTCATTCTCTCGATCCGCGTCATCAATGACCACAACGGCCTTTCCACGTTTGAGATCAGCTAGTGCCAACTCGATCGAGTCAAGGGCCACCTCGCCTGAAGGCATTACTACATCAGGTGACTTCAATGGCGCAGGCTCGACAGTTTGAGCGGAATCGAAGAGCTCATCGGCGGGAATCAATGCCTGCCTCCAGAGCTTCCGAGCATCTTCTCCACGTACTTTGCCAAGACGTCTACTTCAACGTTCACGATCTCGCCGGCAGCCTTGCCACCTAAGGTTGTCTCCCTCAGCGTGGTAGGGATCAATGAAACGCTGAATGTGTCATCGCCAACCTGCACAAGAGTCAAGGATACGCCGTCCAACGTGATCGAGCCCTTGATCACCAGATAGCGACAGAGTTCTGGTGAGCCACTGAAGTTCATAACGGTCCAGTGCTCACTAGGAGTGATAGCAGTGATGGTGGCAACACCATCTACGTGACCCTGCACGATGTGACCGCCAAATCGACCTTCAGCGCGCATGGCACGCTCGAGATTCACGGCCGTGCCCACTTCTAGCTGCCCGAGACTGCTGCGATCCAGGGTTTCTTGCATCACATCTGCCGAAAACTCACCAGTGCTGGGATCGATGACAGTGAGGCAGACCCCGTTCACCGCGATGGAATCACCTGGATGGACATCGCTCAACACGCGCTCAGCGGCGATGCTCAATCGAGTGGAATCACCTTGGTTCTGCACCGAGGAAACGACGCCCAACTCCTCAACGATTCCGGTGAACACGTGCACTCTCCTCACACCGTTGGGACAGGGTCGATCGTTGCGATAATGCGTACATCATTGCCGAGCCGGTCTACGTGCTGAACCCGGAGGGAGGCACCCGGAGCGTTAGCCGCTCCGGCGAACGGGCCTGTACCCAGAAACACGGGGGCAATGAGCCACACCACTTCATCAACTAAACCTGCAGCCAAGAAAGCTCCGGCCAATGTGGGGCCACCTTCGAGAAGCACTTCACGTACTCCGTCGGCGTAGAGCGCCTCGAGCACCTGGGCAGGACTCTCCTCGAGGAATTGTCTGAAGGGCGCTTCGTTGTTGTGCAACTTCGCTTCGGTCGGAACCGTCCGTGATCCGACCACCACGCGCGTGGGCGGACCTGCAGCACCCAATCCAACGTGCCGCACCGTCAGCGCGGGATCATCGATGAGGGCGGTGCCCGTGCCCACGATGACGGCTTGGGCATTGGCACGGAGTTGATGCACATATGCATTTGCTTCCGTTCCCGTGAGCGCACGCGGCTCTCCTTGCTCCCCCGCTACTCGCCCGTCGAGCGAAATCGCCATCTTGAAACGCACAAAAGGACGCTTCAGTTGAACGGCCAGGCGCCACTCCCGATTAATCGCTGCAACCTCGTCCACCCCGATGCCTTCAACAACTTCAACGCCGGCACCTCGCAAACGCTGCGCGCCACCACCAGCCGGAGTGGGATCCGATTCAGCAAAAACGACGCGAGCAATATCGGCTTCGAGGAGCGCCTCGGTACATGGTCCGGTCAGCCCAGTGTGATTGCACGGCTCAAGGGTGACAATTGCCGTCCCACCTTTGGCCCGATCCCCCGCTTCGCGCAACGCGACAACTTCAGCGTGCGAGGTACCCGAGCCCAGGTGAAAGCCGCGCCCAACCACCTCGTCGCGAGAATCGAGTATCAGGCATCCGACACGAGGGTTGATCCCACGTGGAGCAGCATCGTCTTGGGCAAGGGCAGCCGCGGTGCGCATGTGCTCCACATATTCATCAGGATCGCGTTTCATGAAATTCAGTTTCTCTACGCCCTGAAATGGGATGAGGCAACGGTCCGAAGTTGATCCACAATTTGAGCCGGTTCGTCTGAGCGATACACGGCGCTACCGGCTACGAATACGTTCGCCCCAGCTTCGGCGCATGCGCCAATCGTGTCCAGACCAACACCGCCGTCCACCTCGATCCAGAGATCGATGCCGAGGTCATCAGCTCGTTTGCGCGCTTGCGTAACTTTTTCCAGCATGTCAGTCATAAAGCTCTGACCACCGAACCCCGGTTCCACGGTCATGATGAGGAGCATGTCAATGAATGGGAGATACGGGTCGACCTGTTCCAAGAATGTTGCCGGTTTGATTCCGATGGAACTGCGAGCGCCCTCACCACGGATGGCTCGCGCGGTTTCCCCCGGATCCCGCGCAGCTTCAAGGTGAAAAGTCACGCTGTAAGCGCCGGTGGCTGCGTACCTAGGTGCCCAGGTATCCGCATCGTCAATCATCAGATGGAGATCTGCAGGTAATTGCGCCGCGGAAACAATCTGCTCCACCACGGGCATGCCAAAAGTCAGATTCGGTACGAAATTATTGTCCATCACATCGAGATGGATCATGTCTGCAACTGGAGCCACCCGAGCGATCTCATCATGAAGACGAGTGAGATCAGCGTTGAGCACGCTTGGCGAAATCAGAGGCTTCACGTATTTAGGATAGGCGCCGCAGCAGGGCGAAGAACATGGCGTCTGTTCCATGGAGATGGGGCCACAATTGCACCGTCGGACCAGTTAAATTCATCCCCGCCGGAAAGTACGGCGTGGCATCTTCCAATCGGACATCGAAGCGCCGATCCATGACCTCCTCGATTACGCCGATGGTCTCTCGGATGTGGGGCGAGCACGTGGCATAACCCACCAACCCGCCCACCCGCGTGGAATCGAGTGCAGCGCCAAGTAGCTCCAACTGTAGGCGGGTCAGTTCTTTTAGGTCCGCATCTCGTTTGCGCCACCGCGCCTC
>JBJOIE010000093.1:0-8295 GCA_046047295.1 Actinomycetota bacterium
CCGCTTTGGACTGCGGATGACGGAAACGCTTCGGCCACTTTTGGTACTCCGTGCCGTACTTCTCGGCCAGCACACACCAGATTGCGAAGTCACGCAAACCTTCACCCTGCTGCTGGCAGAAGCTCGCAAATTCCGCCTGCCTATCTGCGGAGAGACCCATGGCGAATACCGCGCGCAGGGCCTTACGCTTGCGCTTCCACACCCTGTCTCGATCAAGGAGTTCCGAGGATTCACTCAGCGCCCGCAGGTCTTCCGCCTTGGCCTCCAACGCCGCACGTCCACGCACTGGGAGCAATTCCCATTCTGGAATGTCGGAGACACGTAGATAAAGAGGACTCGTGAAGCGCCGGGAAGTAGGTAGATACGGGGAGGGACTGATCGGCGAGATTGGCTCGGTGGCGTGCAAGGGGTTGACGAGGAGAAAGCCCGCACCCAATCCCGCACTCCAGGTGGCCAGGGTTGTGGAGTCGTGAATATCTCCTATGCCCCACGAGTCACGTGATCTGAGTGCATAGATCTGCGACATCAATCCCCATTGCCGCCCACCGAGAATCGCATCCGGATTCAATCGCGTTGGTGCAACCCCAAGGTCAATACTTTTGGTCCGATCACCAGATTGCGCATGGAGTCGATGCCAACCGATGGGTAATCCATCAGGCACAGAGAAGGACGCTTCACCGGTGAGCACCCCATCGACTTCCACTGGATCAACCCACCAGTCCATCTGCTCAAGGTCGATGCGGGTGCCGTCAACGAGTTCGATCCACATCACCGCTGGCGCACCGTGCGGCACGTGCACCCACGCCCTGCGAGTCTCACCGTGACGGGTGAGGAAAATTGGTGGCAGGAATCGCCGCCATTCCAGAAGCCGATGGTCCTCTAAGGCCTGAGCGATCTCAGTCGATGTTGAGCACTGCACACCCAGTGCACGAAGCACGGCACTGATGGTCTCCACGCTCACGTTCACGTGCTGACCCGCCTGATCCCAATACTCGGTGGCCACCCCATAAGCATCGGCAAGTGCCGCCAATTCGGGGTCGATCAAGCGCTCGGGCACGGGCGAACACTAGTGCGATTTCGCCTTCTGGCTCTGGGTAGGTTGGTTCCATGCGCACGCGCCCCGAATACCCGGATGCCCCACGGCTCGATATTTCCGACACCATGCACGGCACCGAGGTACGTGATCCGTACCGCTGGCTAGAAAACGGGGAGGATCCTCGCACCGCCGAATGGCTCACCTCCCAAAGCGCACTGATGGATGCCGAGCGCGCCAATTGGACCACCCGCGATCATTTCGTAGCTCGCGTGGGCGAACTCCTCGGCAACGGATCCATCTCCCCGAGCTACTTCCGCGGAGAGCGCCGCTTCTTCACTCGGCGCAACCCTGATCAGCAATTTCCCGTCCTTTATGTAGCTGAGGGTGATGAGGAGCGGGTACTCATCGATCCCATCGCCCTCAATGCAGATGGCACCACCACATTGGATTCCTGGCAGCCGTCTAAGGATGGGCACCTGCTCGCCTATCAACTTTCCGAGGGCGGGACCGAGGAATCCGTCCTCTACGTGATGGACGTTGCCACGGGGGAAACCATTGATGGGCCGATAGATCGATGCCGCTTTTCCCCCGTGGCCTGGCTCAAGGATGAGCGCGCCTTTTATTACGTGCGCCGCCTTGCCCCAGAACTCCTACCCGAATCCGAACGCAATTTCCACCGGCGCGTGTACCTCCATCACGTAGGAGCCGATCCCGATACTGATGTCTGCGTATTCGGCGCCGGAATGACGATGACCAACTACTACGGCGTGGAAGTGTCACGCGATGGGCGCTGGCTGCAGGTGTCGGCTTCCGAAGGTACGGAACCACGTAACGATCTCTGGGTAGCTGATCTCGCCCACTGCCCCGCCACCGCGCCAGCCTTCACCCAAGTCCAAGCAGACGTTGATGCGCAGACTTCACTCACGTTCAGCCGTGATGGGCGCGTATACGTCTATACCGATCTCCATGCACCACGTGGCCGCATGGCCATAACCACACCGGGCGCATGGCGCTCGGATGAATGGCAGGACTTGATCACGGAATCACCGGAATGTGTTTTGGAGGGCGTGGCCCTCCTTGATGGGGATGACCTTGAGGAGGATCTGCTCCTCGTTGCGTGGTCGTGCCACGGCGTTGCCCGGTTGACGGTTCATCGCGCTAGTAACGGTGATGCCTTGTACGAAGTGGAACTCCCCGGTGCTGGCACCGTGGGTGGTCCGGTAGAACACATCGACGGCGGCCCGGTTACGTGGATCGTCTACACCGATCACACCTCCGTACCGCGCGTATATGAATTCGATGCGCGCACCAAGAACCTTCAGCTCTACGCCAGCCCACCCGGGGCGATCACACCGCCGGAGGTGTTCTCTCAGCAGGTCACCTACACCTCCGCCGATGGCACCACGGTGCGAATGTTCATCATCTCCCCCACCGAGCAACCAGACATGCCGCGCCCAACGGTGCTCTATGGCTATGGCGGCTTCGGAATTCCGATGCAGCCTGGTTACTCCGCTGCCATCCTCGCGTGGGTGGAGGCCGGTGGCGTGTGGGCGGTGGCCAATCTGCGCGGCGGTGGCGAGGAAGGCGAGGAATGGCATCGAGATGGGATGCTCGGTAAGAAGCAAAACGTATTTGATGATTTCCACGCTGCTGCGCAGTATTTGACAGAGCAAGGCTGGACATCACCACAGCAGCTGGGCATCTACGGCGGATCTAATGGTGGCCTCCTCGTTGGTGCGGCGATGACCCAGCGGCCGGAACTCTTCAACGCGGTGGTGTGCGTTGCGCCCCTGCTGGACATGATCCGTTACACCACCTCTGAGCTCGGACCCACCTGGACGGTGGAGTACGGCGATCCAGAAGATCCAGAGCAGTTCGAATGGCTGTATGGCTACTCGCCCTACCATCGCGTTGAGGCGAATACGGACTATCCGGCAACGATGGTTGCCGTCTTCGATAACGACACCCGCACCGATCCCATGCATGGGCGCAAGATGGTGGCCGCCGCACAAGCCGCAACCTCCGGCGACCGGCCGATCCTTTTACGCACCGAAGGCAATGTGGGGCATGGGGCTCGCTCAGTGAATAAGGCTGTGGAGGAAACTGCAGACACCCTCGCCTTCCTCGCTAACTGGACCGGGCTGGGTACGACATGAACCTGGACAATCTCACCGAATCGCTAGGTGGCATCCCCTGGGATGTACCGGTGCGCGTTCTCCTCATCGTCATCATTGCCCTGATCGCCCAAATCATCGCCGTGCGCTCCATAAAGCTCGCCGTCAAGCGAGCTACCCAGCGAGCAACTCGCTTGCGCCCCAGCCATCTGCGCACTTTGAATGACACTTCGGAACTCAGTTCGGCTCTGCTCGAGCAGCGCACCGTGCAACGGGCGAATGCCATGGGCACGCTGTTGCGCAGCGCGATCATCATCGTCATCTGGGTGATCGCCCTGATGATGATTCTGTCCACCCTCGGCGTGGACGTGGGCCCACTCTTAGCAAGTGCAGGCGTGCTCGGCGTGGTGATCGGTTTTGGTGCGCAAACCCTGGTGGCCGATTACCTCGCGGGGATTTCGATGACCTTCGAGGATCAACTCGGCGTAGGCGACGTGGTGGATCTCGGCGTGACCACCGGCGTGGTGGAAGAGGTTGCCCTCCGCTACACGCGAGTACGCGATTTCATGGGAGTGGTCTGGTACGTGCGCAACGGACAGATCCAGTATGTGGCCAATCAATCCCAGGGGTGGATATTCACCATGGTGGATATTCCGGTGCCACTTGGCACGGATATCGAGCACCTCACCCAAGTAATCGATGACGCCGGCAAGGCCATGCTTGCTGATCACGATTTCGACAATCTCATCATCGATGCACCAACCTCAGCGGGCATTGAACAAATGGATGGAAGCCAAATGGTTGTTCGCATCGTGGCTAAGGCCGTGCCCGAAAATCAATTCGCTGCCACCCGCGCCGTGCGAGCCGAAATGAAGAAGGCACTCGACAGTGCCGGCATCAAGATCCCGGTAACGACCATGCGCATCACCGAGAACAATCCATTCGGACAGGCAAAAAGAAATGACTGATCAAGCCGGCACTCCTGAACAGGTCACGCCCTATGAAATATTTGGTGGCGCTGAATTCTTCGAATCACTGATTCACGCTTTCTATTCCCGTGTTGCCACTGATCCCATCCTGCGCCCGCTCTATCCCGACGAGGATCTTGGACCGGCGGAGTGGCGTCTTCGAGCATTCCTCGAGCAGTATTGGGGTGGACCCAAGACCTACGGCGAAGTGCGTGGCCATCCCAAACTCCGGATGCGTCACTACGAATTCCATATCGACGCTGCCGCGCGAGATCGATGGCTCACCTTGATGCATGAAGCCGTTCAGGAGCAGAACATGCCCGAGGCCCAGGAACGAGAGCTATGGCAGTACCTGGTCTCCGCAGCATTCGCCATGCAAAATGTCCCCGACGAACCCCAACCAAATTCCATCGCCACCATTCCGGAGAGTTAAGCGTGACCACAAACACAGCGACCTGGTGGCGCGATGCCGTGATCTATCAGGTGTATCCACGTTCCTTTGCTGACGGGAACGGCGATGGCATTGGCGATCTACCCGGGGTGATTAGCCGCCTGGACTACCTCCGCGATCTCGGAGTAGATGCGGTGTGGATCTCACCGTTTTATACCTCGCCGCAGAACGACGCCGGCTATGACGTAGCGAACTATCGAGATGTAGACCCACTCTTCGGCTCCCTCGAGGACATAGACGTTCTCATCAAGGAAGCACACGCTCGAAATCTGCGAATCTTCATGGACATCGTGCCTAACCACACGAGCAGCGAACATCCCTGGTGGCAAGAAGTGCTGGGCAGTGAGCCAGGGTCTCCTGCCTGGGATCGCTACATGATTCGCGAAGGCAAAGGCGCCAATAACGAAGAGCCACCAAATAACTGGCGAAGTGTCTTCCACGGCCGCGGTTGGTCACGCCTCACGGATGCAGATGGCAATCTGACTCCCTACTGGTTCCTGCACCTCTTTGACACCACCCAGCCGGATTTGAATTGGAGTAACCCGGAGGTGCGCGAGGAGTTTCGCAACATCCTGCGTTTTTGGTTTGACCGTGGTGTGGATGGCTTCCGCATCGACGTTGCCCATGGCCTAGTCAAAGCACCGGGCCTACCCGATGCGGACAACACCGCCATCAAAGCCGCCGAAGCAATCGGCAGGGCACCTGAATCACCCTTCTGGGATCAAGATGGTGTGCATGAGATCTACCGCGAGTGGCGTGAAGTAGCCGATTCCTACGATCCACCGAGAGTCTTCTGTGGGGAAACGTGGGTGGCCGAGCCCGAACGCCTTGCGCTGTATCAGCGGCCTGATGAACTCCACACCTCATTCAATTTCGGCTATCTCACCGCCGGTTGGGATGCAGATGCCGTGCGAGCATCTATTGATTCCACCGTGGAACAGCACGCCCGGGTGAATGCACCACCCACCTGGGTGCTGAGCAATCACGATGTCACGCGTCACCGCACTCGTCTCGCCCCCGGTTATGTGCGCCGGGAACGCAGTGCACATCCCGATCTTGTCCGTGGCCTTGATCGGGCCCGCGCGGCCACCCTGTTCACTCTCGCCCTGCCAGGCAGTGCCTACCTCTACCAAGGTGAGGAATTCGGACTCTTCGAAGTATTCGACCTTCCCTATGAGCTGCGGGAAGATCCCATCTTCATCCGCAGCAAGGGTGCCGATCTCGGCCGCGATGGTTGCCGGGTGCCCATCCCGTGGTCAGGAACCGAACCGAGTTATGGATTCGGAACCGGAAGTGCGTCGTGGTTGCCCCAACCAAGCGCTTGGGCAGAACTCAGCGCCGCCGCCCTCACCGGTGTCCCTGATTCGACGCTGGAGTTCTATCGCTCTGCTCTCGCCCTGCGCCATACCGAACCATCACTGGGCGAGGGGCCGATGACCTGGCGAGACCTATCAGGTCAGGCTCTGGCCCTCGAACGCAACGGCGACAACGAAAGCAAGGTCCTGGCAGTTATCAACTTCGGTGAAACATCCGTTGAGTTGCCCGCCGAATGGGGCACCGAGGTGCTGCTCGGATCTGGTGAAGCATTCGCGCAAGTCACCGTGGATGAGTCCACGTATCTGGTGATCGGCCCGGATACCTGCGTGTGGCTTCGAGTCTAGGAAACCGTGTGGTGCTCGGCTAAGCCAGCACGAAGCCAATCCGGGATTGGCATCGGCGCACCCGCCTCGAAGTCGTAGCTGACCATCACGGTCTTGGCTTCGGCAGCCACCACGCCCCCATCAATCACGTGGCAATCCACGGTAAATGACGTGTTACCAATGTGCGAGATCCAGGTGCGCACGATCACCGGATCGGCGGAATAGAGGATCGGACGCCGGTAATCGATCTCCTGGCGAGCCACCACCTGAGCACCTGAGTTTCGAAGATCCGGATCGATGGCTAAGTACAGGCGCACGCGTGCTTCCATCACGTAATCCAGGATCGTGGTGTTGCTCACGTGGTTCGCTGGATCGATGTCCTTAAACCGCTTCTCCACAACGATGTCGATAGCCATGCCCTGCCTAGCTGCGCGTGAGTTTGCGATAGGTGGCACGATGCGGCCGAGCTGCTTCGGCACCGAGGCGCTCGATCTTGTTCTTCTCATAAGACTCGAAGTTTCCTTCGAACCAGAACCATTGCGAATCACCCTCGTAGGCGAGGATGTGCGTGGCGATGCGATCAAGGAACCAGCGATCATGTGAGGTGATCACCGCGCAACCGGGAAATTCCAGTAGGGCGTTCTCCAATGAGCCAAGGGTTTCCACGTCAAGATCGTTCGTGGGCTCATCAAGGAGCAAGAGGTTGCCACCCATCTTGAGTGTCAGCGCAAGATTCAACCTGTTGCGCTCACCACCGGAGAGTACCTTCGCCGGTTTCTGCTGATCTGGGCCCTTGAAACCAAAAACCGAAACATAGGCGCGCGAGGGCATCTCCACGTTGCCCACCTTGATCCAATCCAGACCATCGGAAACAACTTCCCACACGTTCTTATTCGGATCTAGGCCTGAGCGGCTCTGGTCGACGTAGGAGAGGGAGACCGTTTCACCCACCTTGATTGAGCCGGTGGTGGGCAGTTCATCCTTGTCATCCTCACGCCCTTCGGCAGCGGCCACCAGCATCTTGAACAAAGTGGTCTTGCCCACGCCGTTCGGACCGATCACGCCAACGATGCCGTTGCGCGGTAGGGAGAAGGACAGATCATCAATGAGGATGCGGTCGCCAAATGCCTTGGTGAGGTGATCCACTTCCACCACTTGGTTACCCAAACGCGGGCCCGGCGGAATTTGAATTTCCTCCATATCCAATTTCCGAGTCTTTTCGGCTTCTGCCGCCATCTCTTCGTACCGATCGAGACGTGCCCGGCTCTTGGTCTGGCGGGCCTTGGCGTTAGAGCGCACCCAATCGAGCTCATCAGTCAGGCGCTTCTTGAGTTTGGCGTCTTTTTGGCCCTCCACCTTCAAGCGCGCAGCCTTCGTTTCCAGGTAAGTGGAGTAATTGCCCTGATAGGGATAGGCACGCCCGCGGTCTAGTTCGAGGATCCATTCGGCAACGTTGTCGAGGAAGTAGCGATCGTGAGTGATCGCCACAATCGTGCCGGGGTACTTCTCGAGGTGCTGCTCCAGCCAGTTCACGCTCTCGGCATCCAAGTGGTTGGTGGGTTCATCGAGCAGAAGCAGATCGGGTTGGCGCAGCAGCAACTGACACAGTGCCACTCGGCGCTTCTCACCACCGGAGAGGACAGAGATCTCCGAATCGGGTGCCGGGCAACGCAGCGCGTCCATCGCCTGCTCAAGTTGGGCATCAAGATCCCACGCGTTCTTGTGATCGATCGCCTCTTGGAGTTGGCCCATCTCCGCAAGCAGCGCGTCGTAATCTGCATCCGGATCTGCCAGAAGCCCGCTGATCTCGTTGAACCGATCCACCATGGCCTTGGTCTCGGCAACGCCATCTTGAACGTTCTCCAACACTGTCTTGGACTCATCCAATTGGGGTTCTTGCATCAAGATGCCCACGGTGTAGCCCTCCATCAGACGGGCCTCTCCGTTGGAGACATCGTCAATGCCGGCCATGATCTTGAGCAACGAGGACTTACCCGCGCCGTTGGGGCCCACTACGCCGATCTTGGCACCTGGCAGGAATGCCAGCGTGACGTCATCTAGGACAACTTTGTCGCCGTGTGCCTTG
>JBJOIE010000094.1:0-3819 GCA_046047295.1 Actinomycetota bacterium
CCCGGGCCGCGAGTTGACCGGCGTGTACCAGGCCATGGAATACCTTCCGCTCGCCAACAGGGTGCAGGAGGGTGATTACGCCGAATCACCTATCGACGTTGCCGGCAAGCACGTGGTCATCATCGGCGGTGGCGATACCGGTGCAGACTGTTTGGGAACCGCGCATCGGCAGGGGGCTGCGTCCGTCACCCAATTGGAAATCATGGGCCGGCCGCCGCAGGAACGACCAGCGGCGCAACCGTGGCCCACCTACCCCATGACCTATCGAGTTTCGAGTGCACATGAAGAGGGGGGTGAGCGAGTGTTCGCGGTTTCCACCGAACGCTTTATAGGCGAAAATGGCAGTCTCACTGCCCTGGAACTCGTAGACGTTGAGTTCCGTGATGGCCGGTTTGAGCCAGTGGACGGTACCCAGCGCCGGATTCCTGCGGACTTTGTATTCCTGGCGATGGGTTTCACCGGACCAGAGCAGGGTGGGGTGGTGGACCAACTCGGACTCACCGTCGGGGCGCGGGGCGCCATTGAGCGAGCCGATGACTACTCCACGGACGTAGAAGGCGTGTTCGTTGCCGGGGACTCGGGCCGTGGGCAATCATTGATCGTCTGGGCCATCGCTGAAGGACGGGCGGCGGCCGCATCCGTCGATCGGTACCTGCGTGGTGAAACCAACCTGCCCGCTCCAATCCGGGCGAGTGCGCGCCCACTCACGATCGCGTGACACCGCCCCATGCGCCACCGTGGGTTACCCAGCCTGTAACCGTTTACCTATAAGGTCTGCCTCATGCGTCGAGCCAAAATCGTGGCCACCCTCGGCCCGGCAACTGCGAGTCCAGAAACGATCCTCGCCCTCGTGGAAGCAGGGATGGACGTTGCCCGCCTCAATCTTTCCCATGGATCATGGGATGACCATTCGGCCACCTATCAAATGGTGCGCGAGGCATCCGATACAACGGGTCGGGGGGTGGGAATCCTGGTAGACCTGCAGGGCCCAAAGATTCGTCTCGGCAAGTTTGCCAATGGTCCCGTGCTGCTCGAACCGGGTGCCGAATTCATCGTGACCACGGAAGACGTTCCCGGAGATGAGCTGATGGTCTCCACGACACACTCCGGTTTGCCTCAAGACGTTTCACCTGGCGATGTGGTGCTCGTTGACGACGGCAGGGTTGAGTTACGCGTCACGAAGGTAGATGGACCGCGCGTGCACACCACCGTCATTGAGGGTGGTCGAGTTTCGGATAACAAGGGCTTCAACCTCCCGGGTGCCGCGATGAGCGTGCCCGCGCTTTCAGAGAAGGACCGCGAGGATCTGCGGTGGGCGCTTCGCCTGGGAGCAGACCTCATCGCGCTGTCCTTTGTGCGCAGTGCAGCGGATATCACCGATGTGCACGCCATCATGGATGAAGAGGGTGTGCGCATTCCCGTGCTTGCCAAGGTGGAGAAGCCCCAGGCCGTTGAGAATCTCGCGGAGATCGTGGACGTTTTTGATGGTGTGATGGTGGCTCGCGGGGATCTTGGTGTGGAGCTTCCCCTCGAACGTGTTCCACTCGTCCAGAAGCGGGCGATCCAGTTGTGCCGTGAAGCGGGCAAGCCCGTCATCGTGGCAACGCAGATGCTCGATTCGATGATCACGGCAAACCGCCCAACCCGTGCAGAAGCAAGTGACGTGGCGAATGCGGTGCTCGATGGAGCGGATGCACTCATGCTCTCAGGTGAGACGAGTGTGGGATCGCACCCTGCTCTCGTGGTTCGCACGATGAGCCGCATCATTGAGCACGTTGAGCAAGAGGCCCTTGGGCAATTACCCAAGCTTCAGGCCGCTGAGCACGTTTCTACCGCTCGGGCGTTAACCCACGCTGCGGTTAACGTTGCGCAAGACATCCGCGCCACGCACCTCATCGCTTTCACCGAGACTGGCCGGTCGGCCCGTCTCATTAGCCGGTGGCGCTGCGCCACGGCGCTCCTGGCGTTCACGCCTAACCCGCGCGTTCGTAGCCAACTCGCGCTGGTGTGGGGTGTGGAAACCTTCCTGGTGCCTCAAGTGCAACACACCGATGACATGGTCCGCCAGGTCGATAAGGCGCTCCTTGACATAGGCCGCGCAAGCATTGGTGAGCGAGTGGTGATCGTGGCTGGTGTGCCTCCCGGCGTGCCAGGCACCACCAACGGCATGCGGGTACACAAGATGGGCTCAGGCGGTACGCCGAGCGGAATCTGAACCAGTGAGCGTGGTGCGCAGCGGGGAAACTTTCGCCCGATAGGCTAAGCGAATCCGGCAACCTTTAAGCCCGTCCTGTGAGGCGGGGAAGGGAGTCCGTCATGGACCATGCACGTACGGTGCTCGATCAGGGTGATATCACCCGGGCCTTACGGCGTATCTCACATGAGATCGTGGAGAGCGCGAAAGGTGCCCAGGATCTCGTAATCCTCGGAATTCCAACCCGCGGGGTTTTCCTCGCGCGTCGGATTGCTTCGATCATCGGCGAAATCGACGTGAAGCCAACTTCCGAGTGGCTACCCGTGGGTGCCTTGGACGTCACCCTTTACCGAGATGACCTTCGACTGCGTGCGGTGCGTGGTCTCGAACCCACGGATATCCCGGCGGACGGAATCGAAGGTAAGACTGTCGTCCTCGTCGATGACGTGCTGTACTCAGGGCGGACGATTCGCGCAGCACTCGATGCCCTCAATGACATCGGCAGGCCTGCGGCGGTTCGCTTAGCCGTTCTCGTCGACCGAGGACACCGGGAATTGCCCATTCGGCCCGATTTCGTGGGCAAGAACATCCCCACGGCGATCGATGAGCAAGTTCGAGTGCGGCTTGTGGAGAGCGACGGAGTCGACGAGGTTGCAATCGAAGGGGTGGATACCCCGTGAAGCACCTCCTGTCTGCGGCGGAACTCGACCGAGCAACAACCATTCAGATCCTTGATACCGCGGCAGAGTTAGCAAATGTCACGGATCGGACCGTGAAAAAGTTGCCTGCGTTGCGCGGGCGCACAGTAGTCAACCTCTTCTTTGAAGATTCCACGCGCACACGCATCTCCTTCGAAATTGCCGCCAAGCGTTTGTCGGCAGACGTTATTAACTTCGCCGCAAAAGGCTCGTCAATTTCTAAGGGTGAGAGCCTCAAAGACACCGCACTCACGTTGGAAGCGATGGGAGCAGATGCCGTCGTCCTTCGCCATGGAGCGTCAGGTTCAGCGCATCGCCTAGCCACCTCGGAGTGGACTGCCTGTTCGGTGATCAATGCTGGTGATGGAACCCATGAGCATCCCACCCAGGCTTTGCTCGATGCGTACACAATTAGGCATCACTTGCGTCCGGGCGCCGGTGATTTCGATGGGCTCCACGTGGCGGTCGTAGGTGACATTCTGCATAGCCGGGTGGCTCGATCGAATGCACTCTTGCTCACCGAATTGGGTGCCAAAGTCACTTTGATCGCGCCACCAACGCTCCTGCCCTATGGCGTGGAGAAGTGGGGGTGCGCCACTTCATTCGACCTAGATTCTGTTCTACCCTCAGCCGATGCGGTGATGATGTTGCGCATTCAAGCGGAACGAATGCAGAGCGGCTTCTTCCCTTCGCCCCTGGAGTACTCCCGGCTCTACGGTCTCGATGCAGCCCGTATGTCGCGCCTTCAACCGCATGCGATCGTTATGCATCCGGGACCGATGAATCGCGGTATGGAAATCTCAGCGGAAGTGGCTGATTCACCTCGCGCGGTGATGGTGGAGCAGGTGGCAAATGGAGTGAGTGTGCGGATGGCCGTTCTGTACTTACTTCTCGGTGGAAAGGAAGAGGCCTAGGGCATGGGGAGCA
>JBJOIE010000095.1:0-3000 GCA_046047295.1 Actinomycetota bacterium
TCGGTGCGGCCGTCCAAGCAGGCCTCGGTTGGGGTGTTCCAGTAGTAGACGTCCTCCCAGTAGGCGGTGTCACCAGCGTGGAACTTGTCGCAGTGCTCGGGATCTGCAGTCAGATCGCAAGCCTTGCTGTTGGCAGGTGCCTCACCGAACCACTCGGCGGCCTGGGCGTTGGTCTCGGGTGAGGCCATCCAGTCAAGCCACTTGTAGGCGCAGTTGAGGTGCTCGGTGTCCTTGGCGATCATCCAGGTATCGGACCAGCCGGTGGCACCTTCCTTGGCCTTGGTGGAACCCACCACTGCCGGATCGAATCCGTTAACGATCACCTGCCACGAGGTGGCGCCCGTCATCGAGCCTGCACCTACGGCGTCGATCTGCTTGAGGTAATCGCTCCAGTACTCGCTCACCAGCGGCTTCTGCTGCTCCAGCAGGGCGATAGCTGCATCGAACTGCGTCTGATCGAGTGCATAAGGATCGGTGATACCCAGATCAGGCTGCGTGGCCATCAAATACACGGCTGCATCAGCAATGTAGATCGGGGAATCGTAGGGACCCACACCACCAGCGGCGGGGGAGTCAGGCTCGAACATGATGGACCAGGAGTCCACCGCATCGCCCACCTTTTCCTTATTCCAAATCAGCAGGTTCGCACCACGGCCGTGGGGCACGCCATAGGACACACCATTCACCGTGTTGTGGGAGCGATCCTTGAGATCCGGGAAGATATCGGCGTAATTGGGCACCAGGTCCATGTTGACCGGCTGCACGTTTTCGCCATAGATGAGGCGCAGTGAAGCGTCGCCTGATGCAGAGACCACGTCGTAGCCGCCGCCCTGCATGAGCTTGACCGCTTCATCCGAGGTGCCGAAGGTCTTCACATCAACCTGGCACCCGGTTGCCTCTTCGAATGGGGTTACCCAGTCAACGGCCGGATCGGTGGATCCGTCCTCTGCGTAACCGGGCCAGGCGAGAACGCTGAGTGCGCCCTCACCATCACCCACTGGCCCGGCGAATGCTTCGCCGCCGGGAGCGGCACCATCGGAGCCGCTATCTGATCCACCGCCGCACGCGGCGAGGACCAGTGCGGCGGCTGAACCAGCCACCGCAACACTGAGCAGACGCTTTGAGCGCATCCACTTCCTCCTCTATATATACGTAACTCCGGGCGGTTGCCCGAAGTCATCTTCATCAGGACTGTGTGCTGACCTCGTACTCGAAGCTGGGATCCCACGAGACCCAGACCCGCTGACCGCGCAGGTGCGCGAGATCACCTGCGGCACCTGTGTTCTGCTGGGATGCGGTCACGGTGCCACCGTTGGGTAGTTCGATGATGAATCGGGTGGACATCCCCACGTAGATCACTTCACGCACCGTGCCGTTGAAGCGATGATTCGTGGCGGGAACTTCTGCCTCGTTGGCATGCACCCGAAGCTTTTCCGGCCGTATGGACCAGGTGCCGCTTCGCCCGAGGATCTGCTGCGCCATGTCCGGCCCCAAGACATTGGATGTTCCCACGAAGCCGGCAACGAACACGGATGCTGGGTGTTCATAGACCTCGGTGGGTGTGCCCAACTGTGCAATCCGGCCTTCGTTGAATACCGCGATCCGATCAGACATGGTCAAGGCCTCGTCTTGATCGTGGGTGACGAAGACGAATGTGATGCCCACTTCGCGCTGGATCTCTTTGAGTTCCACCTGCATCTGTTCGCGCAATTTCAAATCGAGGGCGCCGAGGGGCTCATCGAGGAGTAGGACCTTGGGTCGGTTGACGAGGGCTCGCGCGAGTGCCACGCGTTGGCGTTGACCCCCGGACAGTTGTGAGGGTGCGCGATCTTCGTAGCCGGTGAGGCGAACGGAGGCGAGGGCCTCCATTGCACGTTCGGTGCATTCGGCCTTCGGCACCTTCTTGACGCGTAGCCCATATTCAACGTTCTTCACCACGCTCATATGGGGGAAGAGGGCGTAGTCCTGGAAGACGGTGTTCACGTCTCTGCCGTAGGGAGGTACCGCGGTTACGTCCTCGCCATCAATCTCAATGGTGCCGGCATCGGGGCGTTCGAATCCGGCGATCATCCTCAGCACGGTGGTCTTGCCTGAACCTGAAGGCCCCAGCAAGGTGAGGAACTCCCCGGCCATTACGTCAAGGTCAACCCCATCGACGGCGATCACCGAACCGAAGTGCCGCGTGAGCCCCCGCAATCGAATGGTGACCGGGTTGGTGCTCACGAGTTCATCCGCCTTTCCTACGTTTCCCAGACCGGCCGAACCTAGTCCAGCAGGGGAAGGCCACCGACTGGGACACGAGGTATTGGGGCCGAATCGTTACCGTGCTCACCCCGTGCCTCGGGGACTACCTACCCTTGAGCTCCCGCGCTTTGCGCTGATTGCGCCATGGCCCAGGAATCACCCAGATGACAAGTGAGATCACCCAGATGAACAGTGTGGCCATCACCCACGTAGAAACCCCATCGATGCTCAGACCTGAGGACAGCAACGTGGTCACCAAGAGCGCAAGGAAGGTTGACACCAAGCCGGTGAGCGCCATGAGCCCTGGTGCGTACCGGCCCACCACCTTCGCAAGTAGCCATGGCAGGAAAGCGCTGAGCACCGCGAAGATCAACAATGCCCAAATGAAACCGGAGAAGTGCAGGTTAAAGCCGCCAAAAATTAACGACGACAACACCAACGCGATCGCATTAGCACCCAGACCGAGAAGCCACGAAAGTAGGAATGCCGGCATGCGCCCAAGACTACGCGTTGTAGATCAATCCGGAGGCAATCTCACGCCAACTTCACTGATTTCTAGCGGGTCGATATACACCGTTGGACGCGAGATCGTTCGTGGAAGGGATTCCGATCCGGGAAGTGCCTTCGCCGTGAGTACCACGCTATCTGCAGTGACCCATTGCGGATCTTGGAGTGTGAGTCCGATGAACCCGTCGCTTGATGTTGGATCGGAGATAACCGCATTGGGTGGATCACCATCAAACTCCGTGATCCACG
>JBJOIE010000096.1:0-3254 GCA_046047295.1 Actinomycetota bacterium
CGACGTAAGCGGCGAGATGGGATCCGCGCTCACGGCTTTGAGGAGAGGTACGTCGCCGGAATCGCCGGCATAGACGAATCGGCGATGCGCCGAGTCCAAACCATCACGGGAAATAACAACGGCTGCCTCCGAGGTTCGGGAGGCAGCCACCACAATGTCGCGCAAGGGGGCCAGGTAGCCGTGGCGCCAATTCTTGGTGTGTTCGATACGTGCTGCGATGGCTGGATCGGTGGCGCGGATGGAATCGGCGAAGATGGCGCGCCCGGTGGCCGAAGTGCTGCGTGCACCATCGCCTCCCTGGGGGAAGTTCACCCCGGTTGACGTATCCACCATCGTCTCACCCTAGCGAAGATGTCCGGATTATCCGTTCTGATGGCAATCAGTGGCGCTCGCAGAGACCACTGCCGATCTCATCGACGATGTCGATGGTGGCGCGGACGTCAACTTCCTGGGTGCGGAAGTTGGTGAAACACGGCCGCAACCACTGGTGGCCGTCGATTGCCGCGGGAGAGATGTAGAGGCGGTTATCCGCCACGATGGCTGAAGCCAACCGAGCATTGTGCTGATCGGGATCCGTGCAGCCTGGTGCGAGATGGCGAATCGGCACGATGGATAGCTGCGGTCGATGAGGAAGTACCTCAAAGCGCGGATGCGCGGCGGCGAGGTCATACAGCAGATCGGCCTGATCGATATTTCGCTGAAGTGCTTGCCGGAAGGCGGTTGCGCCGTGCACGCGCAGTGCCATCCAGAGTTTGAGTGCGCGCAGTGGGCGGCTGTATTCAAGGGTTGCATCAACAGCGTTGATGCGGTCACCTTCGTGGGGCACATACGCTGCGTTGTGACTGAAGGTTTGGGCAAGTGCTGCTGGATCACGCACCAGGATCGCGCTGCATGCCTTGGGCACAAACATCCATTTATGTGCATCAACACTCACCGAATCAGCACGATCGAGGCCCGCGAAGAGCGGACCGCGACTCGATGCGGCGGCGGGCAGACCATATGCGCCATCCACGTGCATCCAGACTCCGAACTCATTGCATACGTCTGCGATAGCGGCGAGTGGATCCACCGCTCCGGTCAGTGTGGTTCCCGCAGTTGCAACCACGGCGATGGGAGTGATTCCCTCGGCGCGATCGGCCTCGATGGCTGCGCGCAGGAGGTGAGGCTGCATCCGGCGCTCATGATCAATGGGGATATCGCGAATGGAGTTGGAGCCGAGGCCAAGGAGTTCCACTGCGCGCACGATGGAGTAATGCGCCTCAGCCGAGCAGTAGATGGCGGCTCGGGAATTGGCGAGCCCTGATGCACGGGATCCAGGAAGTGCGCGTTCGCGGGCAGCGGCGAGTGCGGTGATATTGCTGATGGTTCCACCGCTGGTGAAGAAGCCCAATGTGACTGGATAGTTGACGAACTCCCCGATCCATTGAATGGCCTGCTCTTCGATCCTCGATGCGGCCCCGGCATCGATTGCCAAATTCGCATCGAAGGAGTGGGCGAGAAGATCAGCGAGGGCACCCATCTCCATTCCACTGCCACCGATATAGGCGAGGAAGCGTGGGCGGCACTGCGCAATAGAGGCGTGAAGGGCCTCAACGGCGAGATCAAGATTGGCTATCGGATCGCTAGGAAACTGCGGGATGGACTGCTGGAAGAGTTTGGAGAGTTCTGGTGAAATCTCGGGTTCTTTGTCTCGCGGCGTATCAAATTGGCGCCAGACCTGCTCTACGAGATCCGCCGCGTACTCAAGAACCTCATGGCGCGAATCCCCGAGGGAAAGTTCATCTGACACGTTGTTAGTCAACACGTTTCATGAGTTGGGCTCGATAGGGAGCCAACTCAGATGTCATATCCACACCCACCACACCCACGAGGCCTGATGCATCGTGATACTCCACCACGCACGGCCCATCCACTTCCCCCGAGGCGACGGTGATTGTGGTGGCAAGGCCAGGCATACCAAATGACTGAATCTTGTGGTTGTACTGATCGGACCAGAACGAGGGCATAGCGCGGAATGAGGTTGCCTCTGGTTCGGCACCGGCCAAGAGTGCTGCCAGGGTTGCACCCGCTCGCTTACCCGTTTCGGTTGGCATGTTCCAGTGCTCCACTCGCCTTGCCATTCCGGGGAACAGTGCATTGGGATGTCGAGCTAGGTCACCCACCGCTACAACGGGGCGGGGTGCATCGGTGACCTGCATGGAGTCGTTCACCAAGATGCCATCACTGAGGTCTATTCCGGAATTTGCGAGCCACTCGGTATTGGCCACCGAGCCCACCGCCTCCACCACTACATCGGCAGCAATCTCGGTGCCATCGTCGAGGATCGCCCCGGTGACGTGATCGGTTCCGGTGAATTCCTTGACGGTGCGCCCCATGTGGAAGGTGACGCCATGTGCTTCATGGCGTCTGCGCATCGCCGCACCGAGCTCCCTACCCAAGGGGCGGATCATCGGTTCTTCATCGAGGGCTACCACGTGCACATTCGCGCCAAGGTTGATCGCGGTTGCCGCTACTTCGCAGCCGATAAACCCAGCGCCCATGATCAGAACGTTGGCACCGGGACGCAAGTAGGTGCGTAGGTCAACCGCATCCTGCGCATTACGCAGGAAGTAGCGCCCCGCTGCTGGGCCCGGGATGGGTAGTGCACGCGGGCGAATGCCCGAGGCGATGACCAGACCTTCGAATTCAATGACGCTGCCATCATCCAGGGTGACGGTGCCTGCTTCGAGATCACAATCTGCAACGCCAGACCCCAGCCGCCATTCCACATCGTCCACGCTGGCCTTGCGCCGGAAGTGCAGGCCTTCAATGTCTACGCCACCCTTGAGTGCTTCCTTGGACAGCGGTGGACGGTTATACGGGAGGTGCGGTTCGTCACCCACTACAACAATGTGACCCCCGTAACCGCACCGCGGAGTGACTCAGCGGCGCGCAGCCCACCGAGGCCGGCGCCAACGATGACAACCTGTTCGGCCATCTCAGAAGACCCGAGGCTCAGGATTGTTCGAAGGTGATCGCCTGCATGGGGCAGACATCGGCAGCGCTCTCGATATCAGCAAGGCGATCGTCAGAAACCTCTTTGACGTACTCGAGCTTTCCATCGTCATTGAGCTTGAAAACATCGTCGGCCTCAAAGCAGCACTGGCCATAGTGCTGGCACTGATCCATATCTACGGTGATGGTGATCATTTTCTCTCCTTCGTGCGTGCTCTACTCAGGCATTTCCTCGTTGACAAGGGATGGGTAAAGATCCT
>JBJOIE010000097.1:0-16198 GCA_046047295.1 Actinomycetota bacterium
CGGAGCCAGTAAATGTCAGCAGAGCGGCATCACGCAGGGGCATGAACGCGGCCACGCGCGTGGTCAAGCGGAGTACCGAGCAGGCGCATGTAGTGCTGGGTGTCCCTGGGTACCACCGCGGGGATCAGCGAAAGTACGCCACTGCGATTCTCTCTACAGCCCTCGGTGGGGGTATGAGCAGCAGGCTCTTCCAAGAGATCCGTGAAGAACGCGGTCTGGCCTACTCTGTTTATTCATTTACGCAAGGGTTCGCAGATACCGGAATTTTTGGGGTTTATGCAGGTTGTTTGCCCGGCAAGGTTGACACCGTCCTCGATGTCACATTGAGCCAACTCGAGAAGGTAGCGCGCAATGGCCTGGCTGCAGATGAATTCGCACGGGCGAAAGGCCAGGTCAAGGGTGGGATTGTTCTAGGGCAAGAAGATACGGGCGCAAGGATGAATCGCATAGGCAAGACCGAGTTGGTTGGGGAGCCCATCCTGAGCATGGGCGAGGTGCTGGCCAATATCGAAAGCACAGAACAATCAGCGGTCTCTGAGGTAGCGGCGGAACTCTTCTCGCGTGCCATGACCCTGGCGGTAATCGGCCCCTATGACTCGACACATACGTTCAACGCAGTGGCATAAGTGCATGGATCAGCCGGCGCGTAGTCTGCAGCCATGACTCAGATCAACGTCGGCGTGCTGGGCGCTCGCGGAAAGATGGGCAGCACGGTTGTTCGGGCAGTGGAAGCTAGTCCAGACCTCACACTCGTGGCAGCAATTGATGTAGGCGATTCTTTTGAGGATCTCGTCAACTCGAGTCCCGACGTAGTTGTGGATTTCACTACTCCGGATTCCGTGATGGGCAACCTTGAACGCCTGATCGATGCAGGAATTCATTGCGTGGTCGGTACCACCGGCTTTGATGAGCAGAGGCGAGACGTCATCTCAAAGTGGCTCGAGCAACGGCCAGATGTGGGTGTACTGATTGCACCCAATTTCGGACTCGGCGCGGTCTTAATGATGAAGTTTGCTGCGCTTGCGGCACCGTACTTCCCCTCGGCCGAAATCATCGAACTCCATCATCCGGCGAAGGTGGACGCTCCATCCGGTACCTCGCGACACACAGCAGAAGCCATTGCCGCTGCCCGAGCTGGTCTCCCTGACATGCCCGACGCCACCTCGTCTGCACTCCCGGGTGCGCGCGGCGCCGACGTTGCAGGAATAGCAATTCACTCGGTTCGAGCCACCGGACTCGTCGCCCACCAGGAGGTGATTTTCGGTGGTCCAGGGGAAACGCTCACCATCCGCCATGATTCCTTGGACCGGGAGAGCTTCATGGCTGGTGTGCTCGTAGGAATTCGTGAGGTGGGCCGCCATCCAGGACTTACGGTGGGCCTCGACCACTACTTGGATCTCTGAGTCCTTGGCGCGACAGTGGTAGCACGATTTGGAGCATTTGCCATGGCCGTCGCGGGCTTCTTCTACGTACTCGTCTTGGGTTGGCTTGCGTGGGCATTCGCAACTTCGGGATCGATGCTTGGTCTAGGCATGGGCGCAGCTGTGGCCGTGATTGCTGTCTTCGGTGCCGTATTCATCCTCGGAGAGGTCCGCCTGGGAATCGCGGTACAGCGAATGGGGCAGGCCTTGAGTGAATGCCCATCCGGCACCGATGAGGCATGGACGGTTTTGTATAAAAGTGCAGATGAGGCCGCACTTCAAGGTGATCGCTCCGTCGCGCGGCGCCAATATCGTCAGGCAGCACGGGCATACCGGAGAAATGGTGAGTGAGCTCTTGGCGCACTACCGCCGTTCACACCAATTGATCAGTTGATCTGCAGCTACAGCGTAGGCATGCGGCCTGCACCAGTAATCCAACTGCCGCGGACCAATGTGTGTGGCAATTTCGTGATCAATTGAATCCCGTACTTGGGTTTGGTGATCAACGATGGTGACGCTGATTTCATCCCACGGAATCACTGTGGTGGAAAACATGCGGCGGATGATGAGTGAATCATCGGTGACGTAGGTTCCCAAGAGGAAGCCCCTGGCGAGAAACATTGTGGCCACGGTCACAGCCACCATTGCACAGGCGCCGATGAAGGCCTGGCCGCTCACCACAGCCGCTAAAGCCGCGGGAATTGCCGCGATGGTGAGCGCAACAGCGGTGACCAGTAAAAGTGCAATGCGCACTGGGCTACGTGTGCCAATGCGCAAAGGCCGAGTGGTCCTGGCCGATGCATCTGTAGGTAGGGCAGGGGCGTCCGGAAACAAGAAGCGAAAGATGCGTGGCTGAGGTTCGTCCGATCGGCTCATCGCATTCCTAAGCCAAAAGCCCAGTACTGCGTAGAACAGCCGCAGATATGGCTGCCACAAGGACAACGATTAGGAAGGGTGCTCGCAGAAGTAAGGCGATGATCGCGGCAGCCAAGCCCGCAACACGCGCATCTATCACGAGGGACATTCCAGCGCTGAACGTCTGAACGGCAACGAGTGCAGCCAGAAGGGCAATGGGTAGAAATCCGGTGAGGCGACGCAAAGTGGGTTGCTCTAGCCATTGATGAGGCACGAGGTATCCAAGTAATTTTTCAAGATAGGTGCCTAGCGATCCGATGATCACTGCTGCCCAAATCATGCGATAGTCCGTTTAGCAGTAATTCGCTCGGCGGCGAGTGCAACCAATGCTGCGGCAAGCACCGGTATTCCTGGTTGTAGTAGTGGCACGAGCACCAAAGCCAGTGCGGCCGCAGCAAGGGCAATAGCCCAGGCGGTTCGATCTACAAGCCGCGGCCAGAGCAAGGCAATGAAGCCCGCGGGGATTGCTGCATCGAGGCCAAGTGTTGCTGGATCGTCGAGTGCCGTAGCTCCTAGGGCTCCTAACGCTGTGCCCAGATTCCACAGGACGTAAATCGAAAGCCCGGTTGCCCAAAATGCGTGCCGAGCAAGTGCACGGTCTTCGTGGCGAAGCGCCATGGCCGTGCTCTCGTCGATGGTGAACTGGGCTGCAGGCGCGAGCAAGCTTCGTGGGAACCTGAGCAGGTTGCTCAGGCTTAGTGCGTATAACCCATTGCGTGCGCCCAGGAGAAGCGCAGTCAACACAGCTGCGATGGCTCCGCCTCCGGCACCCAGCACTCCTACGAGGGCAAACTGACTTGCGCCGGTGAACATGCCCAAAGACAGGGCTTGTGTCTGCCAGAAATCCAGTCCACTTGCAACGGAAATGGCGCCGAACGAGATCCCATAGGCTCCGGTTGCAACGCCGATACTCACGGCGTTCACGGTGATAGCGCGACGCATGTGGCGCACGCTACCCGAGGGCTCGTAGTGTCAACCTCGACATGTGGACGTGTGAGCGGTAACTCGAGAGGGGGTGCGGGGTGGGGAGCTCGCCGCACCGTGTGCACACCACACGAGGATTGTTGGCGGCTTTCATCATTGCCTGGCAAGTCTTAACCTTTGCGACTTCACCGCAACTGTGGCCACATGCACATGATTCGGTTGTCTTGCCAGTGCTCTTTGCGATCCTGGTGGTTACCTGGATGGCGACCCTCGTGCTGCTCTTTCAGCGTTCGGTGACTCTCGGGCCAATTCGAGGGCTACAGATCATCAACTTCCTTGTGCTTCTTGCCATCGCTGCGCTCGAGATGGCCGCTGCATCGGATGGGGAGGAAGTCTGGGCCAGCGGTGCATCCGTTGTGACACTGAGTGTTGCGATGGCGGGCCTGGCATTTCCGCTCTACGCAGCGTTAGTGGTCATTGTCATCGTGGTGATTGCGGAGGTTGCCTACCTGCACGGACTTGATGCCGTGACCTATGCAGATCTGGCGATCGGAGAGGAGGTCAGCTTTGGAGCGTATGCATTAGCGGTGGGCATTGCTGCCGCAGTGAGCGCATCCGCCCTCACCAGACTGACGGATCGTCGCAGTGCGGCAGAGTCCACTGGCTCGTATCTTGAATCCGGCGCACTTGCTGCCGAATCATCTGCGGCCGATCTGCGTGCCCAAGAGGTGCTCATACATGAATCGGTTCTCAACACATTGACGGCGTTGTCTCAGGGGGCAGCGGAATCAGTGCCCCAGGAAATCTTGCGAAAAAGAATCGAAGAGGCACATCGCGTTCTCACCACGGTGACATCTGGGCCGTCGTCCCCAAGCACTGAGGCGATATCCAGTTTTGACCTTCCTGCGGTCACCCAAGACATCGTGGAACGTCTGCGATCAAATGGCGTTCAAGTAACGATCAAGGGAGGAAATCGGCAGGGATTGTCACCAGAAGTGGTGCGCTCGTTTGGGGGTGCGATCCGTGAGGCGCTTCTCAACATCGAACGGCACTCGAAGGCCTCTGAGGTTTGCGTTGAACTTCGAGTGGTGCGTGGGGGAGGCATCCACCTCACAGTGAGTGATGATGGAGTCGGCTTTGACTCGACACAGCCAACAGCTCGCTTTGGCTTGAGCCAGGCAATCCGCCAATCAGTTGTTGATGCGGGCGGACGCGTAGAGGTTCACTCCGCACCGGGACGTGGTACCACACTCGATTTGCGTTGGAGTCCGCGACAGGATGCGCAAAGCCTTTTGCGCTCGCTCCACGTTTCTATTGCTTTACCAACCCTGTTGGCGTTTGCTGGCTACGCCATTTTTGCGGCCCTTCAGAGCACGCCGCGAGTGCAATTTCCAGAACTCAATGTACTGAGCCTGCTAGCAATATTGGCTGGTATGGGCTGCGTGAGCCTTGCCGCAAGACTTGTCACACGTCAAACAATGTGGCTCATCCTCGGAGTTGGTTTCGTAGCGGGGGGCTATCTCATGCAGGAGACGTCAACTGGAACCTCGCCTGGAGGGCTTGAGTGGGCGGCCGAACCTGTGGCGGTAACGCTCTTCGTGGTCAACGTCATTGGACCAGGGATCATGTGGCTCCTGACAATTCCTGCATGGCTTGTGATTCAAGGTAATCCGCTCGCGGAAATCTTTGCCCCAGGGTTCATCATCATCGCTCTTGGAATCGTCCTCGGTGCAGGGCTCCGGGCGAATGCACGCGGGCTGATGGCGGCCGAGACGCAGTTAGGTGCTTCTCGCACGAGAATTGAAGGCGCAATCTTCGATGTGAAGTCCATGCAGGCGCGCGGGGAGGTTGTCGGACATGGTGAGACGGTTGGCCTTTTACAGCAAATCCTCAATCGGAAACGAATCGAATTGGACGCAGCCGATCGAGTTTTGCTGGCCCGACACGAGGCGTACATACGTTCGGTGATGAGCCTAGATCCGGTGGGTATCTCGCTGGATTCCAATATCGCGCAACTCGCAAAGCTGGCATGGGATCGTCAAGTACGCATCGACATTCGGTTAGGTAGCCCCACGCTGGCCCGTGAGGATTTGGGTTACCTCCCAGAGGATTCGGTTCACGTACTCTCCGATGCTCTGACCCATGCTTGCCCGGATTCGGTTGCGCGATTGACCATTCTTCGTGATGAGGCCGGGCGCGGGGAATCGGTCAGGTTGGTCTACACGGCTAGTAATGGTGAAGTCCTATGCTCAGAGCAGGAACTCGCGGCTCCTCAGTCACTCGTGGAGGTGGCGTTGGAACGTGTTCAGGGATACCGGGGGGATGGGCAGTAAACGTGGATCACCAGAGCGTTGTTTCTGTGGCTCTCATTGACGATCATGAACTCGTCCGTGAAGGGTTGCGGAGCCTGCTGGAATCCCGTTCCCAAGGCGAAATCTGTGTCACATATTGTGGTCAAGACGTTCCTGCAGCAGCAGCCACTCAGGCCAAGGTTGCTTTGCTTGACGTTGATTTGGGCAAGCAAGCGATGGGGGTAGCCGAGCGAGTTCGAGTGCTTAATTCGCATGGCTCAACGGTCATATTGATCAGCGCCTTCGAAGAGGGTGCCTCCATCCGCGAGGCGGTAGAAGCAGGCGCTGTGGGGTTTGTTCCCAAGCGCGTTGCACCGGAGGAGCTACTTGAAGCGGTCCGGACAGCTGCTCGCGGTGAATTGATTTTGACGGCCGATTTGGCCGCAATCCTCGCCAACGCCGCAAACCGGCCTGCTTTGAGTGAGCGTGAGCGCCAGGCGTTGTCCTTGTACGCGTCTGGATTGACGGTTGCTGAAGTTGCGGCGCACATGGGGGTTTCCCCGCATACGGCGAAGGAATACATAGACCGTGTTCGCGACAAATACACCGCGGTAGGAAGGCGAGCGCGAACGCGCACGGAACTGTATGCAGAAGCTTCCAAGGATGGAATGCTCGAGTAAGTGTCCGTTTTGGGTGGAATACGTTGGATATGTCAGGGCTTGACCCCCCTCGTGGGGGACATGAACTAGTAGACGACAACTGATGCCATGGCTGAGATTGCCCTGTGGTTCGGCGAGCGCGGGGGATTCGCCGAATCACAATTCATTTCCCATAACGCGCAGCGCTATTAACCGCTGTTACTCCTGTGGTGAAATTTCGGTCCACCACACGTCAGGCCCGGAGTCTGCTGTACGAAATCGCGGTGCCCACCCCGCAGCCTCCCAAAACGCTGCGTCATCGGGCCAGATCCAGGCGTACAAAGTGCTTGTACCCCATTCGCGAGCGGCATCCACACACGCATTCATCAGCCGCGAACCGTGACCCTGGCCGCGATGCCCTGGCGCCACTTCGAGAAGTCCAATCGCAAAGCCATGTTGTTCATCGGGAGCAAGGACGGCCACACCTGCAACGCTGTCGTCATCGTCAGTCGCAACCAGACACACATGGTTCAGTGAGGGAGGATCAGCTAAGTCCCTACGCCACTGAGGCTCGGCATTTTCCGGGTCGGCCTGTGCTCGCACTTCCTGTGGCATGTTCCCAGAAAATCGCTGAGACCAGGAAAGCCACACCAGACGGGAGATAGCGCTTGCGTCGTCGGGGCTCGCCCTGCGTACTGCGATCACTCAGGGATCATGCCGGATAGGGTTGCGATATGCCTGATGAGGGATCCGTTTCCGGTCTGCCCGCTGTCACTTTTCGAAGCGATGTGACGGTGGAGTTGGTGCGCGCGAGCGCAAGCGATGCTGATGTCATCTTCGCTGCTCGAGTTTCCACTGCCGGTGAATCCTCCCTCGATGATGTGGATGCTGACCCTGAGCGGTCGCGCGGGCTCATCAATTACCTCGTGAGAGAAAGGCACGGCAGCCCTTTCGAGCACAACTCCATGACTTTTTTCGTTCAGGCGCCGATTTTCGTGTGGCGGGAACATATGCGCCACCGGATTGCCAGCTACAACGAGGAATCGGGCCGCTACCGTGAACTACAGCCAGTCTTCTACGTGCCCAATCACGAGCGCAATGTGGTTCAGATTGGCAAGACTGGTGCATATGAGTTCACCCCTGGAACTGATGAGCAGTACGAGTTGATTCAGACTGCGATGAAAGCTTCGTGTGAGCAGTCCTATGCGGCCTACCAAGCGATGCTTGGGGCGGGTGTAGCTCGTGAAGTTGCCCGGATGGTGCTTCCAGTATCCATCTACTCGGCGGCGTACGTAACGGTTAATGCCCGGTCCCTGATGAACTTCCTCTCGTTACGGCGCAAGGTGGAGGGGTCGGCTTTCCCCTCCTATCCTCAGCGCGAAATCGAAATGGTCGCCGAACGCTATGAAGAGGAATGGGCAAGGCTCATGCCCATCACGCATGCGGCATTTGTGGCTAACGGCAGAGTGTCCCCTTGAGAGCGATAGCCTGCTCCACATGACAGAAGCACCATTCGGAGTGATGCTCACTGCGATGATCTCTCCTTTCAACGCCGACGGATCCTTGGACCTCGATGGCGCACAACGCCTGGCTGTGCACTTGGTCGATGATCTCAAGCACGATGGCCTTGTCATTAACGGCACCACCGGTGAGGCCTCAACGAAGTCTGATGAGGAAGACATCGCGATCCTGACCGCGGTGTTGGAGGCCGTTGGCGATCGTGCCACGGTCATAGCTGGGGTTGGCACCAACGACACTGCCCATTCGATCCTGGCAGCGAAGGCTGCAGCTCGGGCCGGCGCGCATGCAGTGATGGCGGTTACGCCCTATTACAACCGACCATCCCAGGCGGGTGTGGCGGCTCATTTCCTCGCCATTGCCGATGCCACCGACCTACCCATGATCACCTACGACATCCCCAAGCGAACGGGGACAGCAATCGAGCTGGACACGTTAAAGCGCATTGCCGAACACCCGCGGATAGTGGCGAACAAAGATGCGAAGGGTGACCTGGAATTCGCTCAGTGGGGGATGCGGGAAACTGGGCTGGCGTGGTACTCCGGAGACGACGCCCTGAATCTCGCCTTGATGGCCGTAGGAGCCTGCGGAATGATTTCAGTGGTCGGTCATATTGTTGGCGATCGCTTGGCGAACATGGCGGCTGCGCTAAGCAGTGGTGACATAATCACCGCCCAGAACATCAACACTTCGTTGCTCCCGATCTATACCGGAATCTTCCGTGCCCCTGGTGTGGTGATGGCCAAAGCGGCCTTGAATCTCCAAGGATGGCCAGCTGGAACTGTTCGACTTCCATTGCTTGATGCAACCGATACTCAGATCGAACAGTTGCGTATCGATCTTGCAGCCGGTGGCGTGAACTAGCTTTCGATATGCATCACGTAGAACTCGCACCACCTCCGCCACTCGCGCAGGGAAGTCTCCGAATTACACCGCTAGGTGGCCTCGGAGAGATCGGCCGTAACATGGCGGTCTTTGAATACGAAGGTCGATTGCTGATCGTCGATTGCGGTGTGCTTTTTCCCGAGGATTCCCAACCGGGAGTAGATCTCATCCTGCCAGACTTCAGTGTGATCGAGGAACGTCTCGACGACGTGGAGGCGGTCATCCTCACTCATGGGCACGAGGATCACATAGGTGCTCTTCCTTATCTGCTGCGCTATCGAAATGACATACCGGTAATCGGATCGCAGTTGACACTGGCTCTCGTCGCGGCAAAGTTGAAAGAACACAGGTTGTCACCACCGTTGGAATCGGTGGCTGATCGTCAATCTCGCGAGATAGGCCCGTTCTCGGTGCAGTTCCTTGCCGTAAATCACTCGATACCTGATGCCATGGCCGTGGCGATAACCACGCCCGCGGGGCGGGTGCTCCACACGGGTGATTTCAAGATGGATCAACTTCCTTTAGATGGCAGGGTTACCGATCTCAATTCATTTGCTCGACTCGGTGACGAGGGTGTTGACCTGCTGCTCATCGACAGCACGAATGCGGAAGTCCCCGGCTTTGTGCCGAGTGAGCGTGAGATCGTGCCGGTACTCGATTCGGTGTTTGCGAAAGCCGATGGGCGGATCGTGGTTGCATCGTTTGCCTCCCACGTGCATCGCGTTCAGCAAATTATTGATGCTGCGGTTGCGCACCATCGAAAGGTGGCCTTCATCGGTCGATCCATGGTGCGGAATATGGCAGTCGCGAGAGATCTTGGATATCTCACCATTCCCGGCGACACGCTGATCGCGGCTGACGATATAGATAATTATCCCGATGGCTGCGTGGTGTTGATCTGCACGGGTTCACAGGGTGAGCCAATGTCCGCGCTAAGCCGGATGGCCAATCATGATCACGCTATACGTCTTACAGGTGCAGATACCGTGGTGTTGGCATCGTCACTTATCCCTGGCAACGAGGATTCGGTAAATCGGGTGATCAATGCTTTGACCCGCGAGGGCGTATCCGTGATCCATAAGGGAAACGCGCTAGTCCACGTGTCCGGCCATGCTGCAGCGGGGGAGTTGCGCTATGTCTATAACATCGTGAAGCCACGGTACGTGGTTCCAGTTCACGGCGAGTGGCGACACATGCATGCCAATGCGCGCATTGCGCGAAGCGTAGGGATTCCAACAGATCATGTGATCGTCATCGATGATGGAGTGAGTGTCGACCTCGGCCCTAATGGTCTTCGGGTGAGTGGGTATCAGCCGGTCGGACATATCTACGTAGATGGTGCGAGTGTCGGGGATTTGACCGAAGCGCAGCTCAAGGACAGGCGAATCCTGGGTGAAGAAGGGTTCATCTCAATCGTGACCGTTGTGGATATCCCTCGCGGTGTGATCGTTGCTGGCCCAGAGATGCATGCGCGAGGCTTCGCGGCGGACATTGACCTAGAAGGAATCACCGAGCAGGTGCGCGCCACGGTGACCGAGGCTCTCGCGGGTGGTGCCGAAGACACGCACGAGATCTCTCAGCGGGTTAGGCGCACGGTTGGCCGATGGGTAAGCAGCCAGCACCGCCGCCGACCGATGATCGTGCCCATCGTCATCGAGGGATAGTTACCGGCGGTCGCCATGGATCGTGCGAGTCGTCAAATCCAGATCCGGACCAAGTCTTGGGCGTGTTACGCGTGTGACTACCGAGAAAATTGAGGTTTGACATTAGTCTGCGGATATGGCGTCCCGTACGTCCGCTCCGCCGCGTCGGCGCGGATCTTCCCCCACGGGCCGGTCTACCGGCCGCTCAACTACCCGTGCCCGCTCGACGAGTGCGAAGAAGAAGCCCACACGTAAGGCCGCCCCCCGTGCCGCCTCGCGCCCGGGCCCACTTATTCGCGCCTTCGGCGCCCTTGGTCGTTTGCTGCGGGCACTGTGGCTCGGCATAGCTGGGCTTTTGGGTGCAATCGTCCGCGGGATCGGGCGGGGAGCCCGCGACCTTGAACCGCAGGAACGGCGTGACGGTTTGGGCTTAGCCCTTGTCGCCTTGGCAATCGTTCTGGCTGCAGCCGCATGGTTCGGGGTTGAGGGATGGTTTGTTTCCTGGGCCGGCCTGATTGCCACGGCCCTATTCGGCGCCGTTGCTGTCATCCTCCCTGTGCTCGTACTCGGACTTGCCTGGCGTTTCCTTCGCCATCCGGACGATAACGCCACCACTGGGCGGCTTGCCATCGGAGCTACCACGATCACCATGAGCATCGTCGCCTTGTGGCACATGATCGCGAGTCGTCCGGCACCAGCCGATGGGGCGCTCGCGATGAATTCCGCGGGTGGCTTCTTTGGCTGGCTTATCACTACCCCGGTGAATTCTGCCTTCGGTGCTGTTGTCGGTTTCATCGTTTTGGTTGTGGCGCTCATCTTCGGAACGTTGGTTCTGACGCATACTTCGCTGGCCCAGGTGCGCACGTTCCTCGCTACGGCAACTGCTGCACTACTGAATTTGGGCACTCGGGCGACCTCACGCCGGACCGTGCACGCCGCCGACCCTGAACCTGCGAGCGGTGAGTCTCCAGGTGAAGAAGCCCTTGCACAGGTTGAACCTGAGGAAACACCGGACTTGGTGGACGGAGCGCTTCGCGGTGCACCTGTGGACGGGCCTTTACATGGAGATGAGCCCTTTATCCATCCAGTTGCGGAAGATGTGCCTGACACGGACATGACGGCACCGATTGCTGTTGTTACTGATGTTGTGGACCCGCTGGCTGACACCGCAGTATTGAGCGCGATCAATGTCGCCTCTGCGGAGGCACCGAAGGTGGCGCCGCTGCCTGCTCCGCGTAAGCGCACGAAAGTGTATCGCCTCCCTAAGGCAGACATCCTCTCTGCCGGATCTGCACATAAAGCGGCGACGAGTGCTAACGACGCAGTAGTGACCGCTCTCACTGAAGTTCTGGAGCAGTTCGGCATTGATGCCGAGGTTTCGGGTTTCATGCGTGGTCCAACAGTGACCCGATATGAAATTGAACTTGGCCCAAGCGTCAAGGTTGAGCGTGTTACAGCGCTAAGTAAGAACATTGCATATGCGGTAGCAAGCGCTGACGTGCGAATCCTCAGCCCAATCCCCGGCAAAAAGGCAATCGGCATCGAGATCCCTAATACGGATCGCGAGCTGGTGGCCTTGGGGGATGTGCTCCGTAGCCGCGTTGCGCGCACCGATGACCACCCCATGACTGTGGCACTTGGCAAGGACGTTGAGGGCGGTTTCGTCGTGGCCAATCTTGCCAAGATGCCTCATATCCTTGTGGCAGGCGCAACGGGAGCAGGAAAGTCCAGTTGCATTAATTCGTTGGTCACCTCCATCCTGATGCGATCCACTCCTGATGAAGTACGAATGATTCTTGTGGATCCCAAGCGGGTTGAGCTCAGCGTCTATGAAGGCATTCCGCATTTGATCACACCGATCATCACGAATCCAAAGAAAGCCGCTGATGCTCTGCAGTGGGTGGTCAAGGAAATGGATCGTCGGTATGACGACCTGGCTGCCTTCGGCTATCGCCATATTGACGACTTCAACAAAGCGGTGCGTGCCGGCAAGGTAAAGCCCCTGCCAGGTAGCGAACGCGAGATCACCACCTATCCCTACCTTCTTGTCATCGTGGATGAGTTAGCGGATCTGATGATGGTGGCACCGCGTGACGTGGAAGATGCAATCGTGCGCATCACGCAGCTAGCTCGAGCCGCAGGTATTCACCTTGTATTGGCCACCCAGCGGCCAAGCGTCGACGTTGTGACAGGCCTTATCAAGGCCAACGTGCCAAGTAGGTTGGCCTTCGCCACGTCCAGTTTGGCTGATTCACGGGTCATCTTGGATCAGCCGGGTGCCGAGAAACTGGTTGGTCAAGGCGATGGTCTCTTTCTGCCCATGGGTGCAAATAAGCCGATCCGTATCCAAGGTGCGTTCGTCGCCGAAAAGGAGATTCGAGCGGTTGTCGATCGATGCAAGGAGCAGGGAGAAACGGAGTACCTTGAAGAGGTCACCGCTGCACCTAGTAGTAATCGTGAAATTGACGAGGAGATAGGCGACGATCTCGATGTGCTGTGTCAGGCTGTGGAGCTCGTGGTTTCCACACAATTTGGCTCAACCTCAATGTTGCAGCGCAAGTTGCGCGTGGGCTTCGCCAAGGCTGGACGACTCATGGACTTGATGGAGAGTCGCAACATCGTCGGACCAAGTGAAGGTTCGAAAGCGCGTGAGGTGCTGGTCGCTCCCGATGATTTGGCCGGAATCCTCACCGAACTGCGCGGTGGCTGAGATAGCAGTTCGATTTCTGTTACATAGGCTGGCACCGTGAGCAGCAGATCGGATGCCGAGCACCGGCGGGTAGGGATCATCACCCTGGGGTGTGCGCGCAACGAAGTTGATTCCGATGAGCTCGCTGGGCGGCTTTCGGCTAATTCCTGGGAACTGGTCGATCCAGATGATTCACCTGACGTGGTGCTGGTCAATACCTGTGGCTTCATTGAGTCCGCGAAGCAGGAATCCATCGACACAATCCTGGCTTCGGGCTCATCGGAGACCAAGGTCGTCGCCGTTGGTTGCCTTGCTGAGCGCTACGGAACGGAATTGGCTGCCGCGCTACCGGAAGCGGCCGTTGTGGGATTCGATGCCTATCCCGAGATAGAGAACGTCTTGAACACGGTTGTTTCCGGTGGTCAGGTAAGCACACATGCCCCGCGTGATCGTCGAACACTAATTCCTATCTCGCCCGTGGAGCGAAGAGGAGTTGCCGCTTCACGTCCAGCCCCTGGCTGGTCTCCGCCTGGCTTGCGCGCGCGCCTGGGCTCAGGGCCCATCGCTCCAGTGAAATTGGCATCAGGCTGCGATCGGCGATGCTCGTTTTGCGCCATTCCACGGTTCCGGGGTGCTTATGTATCGCGCGAACCATTCGAGATTCGAGATGAAATAGCTTTCTTGGCGGATGAGGGTGTTCGTGAAGTCAACCTGGTGAGCGAGAACTCCACTTCATACGGGAAGGATCTAGGGAATCTTCGGCTGTTGGAAACGATTCTCCCCAGCTTGGCACAGGACACGGGTATCACCCGGCTGCGTATCGCCTATCTGCAACCTGCAGAAATGCGTCCGGGTCTGATTCAAGTCATCGCAGCGCATCCGAACATTGCTAGCTACTTCGACCTCTCTTTCCAGCATGCAAGCAATCCCGTACTGCGCCGAATGCGACGCTTCGGTGATACCGAAGCCTTCTTAGACCTCATTGCGCAGATCCGGGCTATTGCACCAACCGCGGGTATCAGGTCCAACGTGATCGTTGGTTTTCCTGGCGAGACGGAAGCTGATCTTGCGGAGCTTCAGCGCTTCCTTGAGGAGGCACAGCTTGACGCAGTTGGTGTCTTTGGCTACAGCGATGAGGATGAAACGGAAGCTGCCACTTTGCCGGACAAGATCGACCCTGCAGTTATCAGTCAGCGGGTGTCCCGAATTACGGATCTCGCTAATGAACTCATGGAGCAGCGGGCAGAGGCGCGTATCGGTGAAACGGCGGAGGTGATTGTCGAATCCATCGACCCGTCTGACGAAGGTTGGATTGCCGAGGGTCATGCCGGGCACCAAGGGCCAGATGATGGCACCACCTATGTTCGGGGAACCGGGAGAGCCCCGGCGATTGGCGACATCATTGCCGTGACTATCAGCGGTACCGAAGGCATCGATCTCAGGGCTGAGTATGCGCTCTGAAAGCAGCACCCATGAAGTCCGACGCTTTGCGTGGAACCTCCCTACTTTTTTGACCCTATTGCGGATTACTGCGGTGCCACTGCTGGCATGGCTGCTGCTGGATTTCGATGGACTGGGTTCTCACCTGATAGCCACCGCTGTCTTTGTGGCAGCATCCTTGACCGATCTCGCTGATGGTGCGCTCGCACGCAAGTACAACCAGATCACCAGTTTCGGTGTGCTTCTCGATCCGATCGCCGATAAATTGCTGACGGGCACAGCGCTGATCTGTCTATCGATCATCGGGCAACTGCCCTGGTGGGTCACAGCGATCATCCTCATCCGCGAGGTCTTGGTCACTGCGCTCCGCCTTCTCGTTGTGCGGACAGAAGTGATACCGGCGAGTCCCGGTGGCAAGGCCAAGACGGTCCTGCAAATCGTGGCCATCAGTGCCTATCTCATTGGCCTGGGTTCACAGCCAGGCTGGTGGATTCTTGCCGCGCTCCTGATGGCGGCAGCGCTCGTGGCAACGCTGGCGACCGGCATTGACTATTTCGTGCGAGTGCTGCGCATCAGTCGGAAGACGCGATGACCAGCGGGCCGTTGACGTTGGCAGAGGCCCTGATCTCTGAGTTGCGTGCACGCCACTGGACCCTTAGTACCGCGGAATCCCTCACGGGGGGTGGATTGGGAAGCCTCATTACCGCCGTACCCGGAGCTTCCGACGTGTACCTAGGAGGGTTGATCACCTACTCCATTGAACTCAAAGCGAATCTCCTCGGTCTCAGTTCACAGGAGCTCGCTGCAGGGGTAGTGAGTGAGGTTGTGGCCGAGGCGATGGCCTCACGAGTGCGAACTTTGACGGGAGCTGATGTTGGCCTGGCCACCACCGGGGCAGCAGGACCAGAGCCCCACGGTGGAGCCGCCCCGGGCACGGTGTGCTTGGCGGTAAGTCAGCCCGATGTCACCCTGGCCTGGACCGTGCAGTTGACCGGGGGGCGTGACCAGGTTCGCGCTGCGGCCATCTCGGAAATTCTTCGGGTCGCCGCGGAACAAATTGCCCGGGCATGACGTCTCAGTGATACGGCGTTGGTCTACCGCCGGGCGGGTCGAACTATTGCTGGTTAGGCTAGGGAGCCACGCGCAAGGGAAGGAGTGAGCATGATCGTTCTTCGGCAAGTGATCGGCGATGAACTGCGCCGGCGGCGGCAGGATCAAGGCCGTACGCTGCGAGATGTTTCCGGTGCCGCTGCTGTGTCCCTCGGTTATCTCTCCGAGATTGAACGCGGACATAAAGAAGCTTCGTCCGAACTCCTGGCCTCCATTTGTGGCGCCCTGAATGTCTCCCTTTCTGATGTTTTGGCATCGGTTTCCACCCAGGTGGCACATGAGGAACTCCAGACTTCGCCCGCACACGCCTGATTTGTACTGAGCGCGGCACGTGATGCGTCTCAGTGACTTCTGGGATCGGATGAACGCAGTTTTCGGTCCTGAATACGCAACGTCGTGGTCCCATGACGTGGTACTGCCAGACATTGGCGCCACAGTGGACGCGGCGTTGGCTGCCGGAGTTGATACAAAAACTGTGTGGCGCGCGGTATGTGCTCACGCTGATGTGCCAAGTTTCCTAAGTTAGGCACATGGCAAGGAAGGCTCCAGAGCGCAACTATCTATTCCTCGTGACTTTTGGGCGATCTGGAAGCACGGCTCTACAGGCAGCGATTAACGCCCATCCGCGTACCGTGATCAGGGGTGAAAACTATCTGGCCATGCGCGGCATCCAGCGATACATCGAATCCATTGCATGCGCAGCCGACAGACACCACTCCGGGCG
>JBJOIE010000098.1:0-4466 GCA_046047295.1 Actinomycetota bacterium
GTGGGAGCCGACTGACCCATGCGCACGTAGCCCAGGCCTACCTCGACCAAGGTCCGTAAGTGACGCGCGATGGCGGGAACCGATTCAAAGAAGTCGAGTGCCTCCTCAATCGGCATGTCTAAAACCTGGGCGATGGTCTTCCCCTTGTAATGCACCTCGAGGGTCTCGCGGTTGTAACGGTCCCCGTGGCAAACCTCACAGGGCACATAAACATCCGGAAGGAAGTTCATCTCAATTTTGATGGTGCCATCGCCAGCACATGCCTCGCAGCGTCCACCCTTCACATTGAATGAAAAGCGACCCTGCTGATACCCGCGTACCTTAGCTTCAGGTGTTTCAGCGAAGAGTTTTCGAATGTGATCGAAAACGCCTGTGTAAGTAGCTGGATTCGAGCGAGGGGTTCGCCCAATAGGACTTTGATCGACGTGGACCACTTTGTCCACGTTCTCCAGACCCGTCACCCGAGAGTGCCTTCCTGGCACGATCCTGGCTCCATTTAAATCGCGGGCCAAGACTGAATAGAGAATGTCATTTACCAACGTGGACTTTCCCGATCCGGAAACCCCTGTAACGGCCACAAGATTGCCCAGCGGGAAGGAAACAGTCACATCTTGCAGATTGTGTTCGCGGGCACCCTGCACGGTGAGCGCATGTGCTCCTTGGGGCCGACGGATAGGCGGAACATCAATAGTTCGCTTACCACTCAGGTACTGCCCGGTTATGGATTGAGCATTACCCAACACGTCTTTGACCGGTCCGGAGACCACCACGTGCCCGCCATGCTCGCCCGCGCCAGGCCCGATATCCACCACCCAGTCAGATGCGCGAATGGTGTCTTCATCATGTTCCACCACGATCAGTGTGTTTCCTAAGTCACGCAAGCGAACCAGAGTCTCGATCAGGCGATGGTTATCCCTTTGATGTAGGCCGATACTCGGCTCATCGAGCACATAGAGAACACCCACCAGTCCAGAACCGATCTGCGTGGCCAAACGGATGCGCTGCGCTTCGCCACCGGCCAGGGTGGCTGCCGCTCGATCCAAAGACAAATAGTGCAAGCCAACGTCCACCAGGAAGCGCAACCTCTCATTGACTTCCTTAAGTACCCGAGAGGCGATCGTGGCATCGCGGTCCGACAGGGTTAACTGCGCTAGGAAATCGGCCGCTTCCCCAATGGGTAGCGCGGCGACCTCAGCAATGGAATGCTCCGAGATAGTGACCGCGAGAGATAGCGGCTTGAGCCGCGCCCCTTCACATGCCGGACAGGGAATCTCGCGCATATAACCCTCAAAGCGTTCGCGTGCAGAGTCCGATTCGGTTTCCGAGTGCCGACGCTTGACGTAGGGCAGCACACCTTCATACACGGTGTGATAGGAGCGCTGACGGCCATAGCGATTTCGGTACTTCACGTGAACTTCCGTGGGGTGGCCCTCGAGCAAGACCCGCTTGGCCTTAGCCGGGAGTTTCTTCCACGGAGTGTCCATATCGATGCCCACCTCATCGCATATAGCAGTGAGTAGACGTTGGAAATAGTCAGACACTTGCCCTTTGGACCAAGGTGCGATGGCTCCTTCATTGACACTGAGTTCTTCATCCGGAATCACGAGCTCTGGATCCACTTCCCGCGTGGTTCCCAGACCCGTGCATTCCGGACAAGCGCCGAAGGGCGAATTGAAGGAAAAGGAACGCGGTTCCAATTCTTCGAAGGACAGCCCGTCACGCGGGCAGGCCAGGTGCTCGGAGTACACCTTCTCCCGCTCCGGGTCGTTCTCCTCGCGGTCAACGAACTCCAGGACGACACTCCCGTGACCAAGGGCCAATGCGGTCTCGATTGAATCGGTCATGCGTTGCCGTGATTCCTTACTCACCGCAAGTCGATCCACCACTACTTCAATGGTGTGCTTCTCCTGCTTCTTTAGGGTGGGAACAGAATCCAGTGCATAGACCTTGCCATCGACGCGCGCCCTCGAATACCCCTGACTCTGCAGGCTACGGAATAAATCTACGTACTCGCCCTTTCGTTCACGGACAATCGGTGCGAGCACCTGAAACCTTGACTTGGCTGGCAATTCAAGAATCTGATCCACGATTTGCTGCGGGGTTTGGCGTGAGATTTCATCACCGCATACCGGGCAATGGGGCTTGCCGATGCGCGCGTACAACAATCTGAGGTAGTCATAGACCTCTGTGATGGTGCCGACTGTGGAGCGCGGATTACGTGAAGTGGACTTCTGATCGATGGATACAGCGGGCGAGAGTCCCTCGATGAAATCCACATCCGGCTTATCCATCTGCCCAAGGAACTGCCGCGCATAGGCGGAGAGGCTTTCTACGTATCGGCGCTGACCCTCAGCGAAAATTGTGTCAAATGCGAGGGAAGATTTGCCTGAGCCTGATAAGCCAGTGAAGACGATGAGGGCATCGCGTGGTAAATCCAGGGAAACATCCTTGAGATTGTGCTCACGAGCACCTCGAACGATCAGCCGCTCGCTCACCTGACTCCGTTCCTTGCATCTATTCTGGCCCGATGTACACGGGCAAGGTCAGCGTAAATGGCCCCGCAGATGTTCACGAACTCGCCACCCTCATCATCAGCAAATTGGCTGTGGGCGAAATGAACAACAACACCTACCTCTTGCGCTGCCGCACCACGGGCACTCAACTGCTCATCGATGCTGCGGCCCAACCCGAACGCATCCTTGAACTGATCGGACCTGATGGTCTCGATGCCGTGGTCACCACCCATCAGCATGGCGATCATTGGGGCGCACTCGACACGATTGTGGAAGCCACTGGAGCAACAACATATGCAGGTATTCACGATGCGGATGGAATTCCCGTCGCCACAGATGTACGTGTGAACGATGGCGCTCTAATCTCTTTTGGAGACGTCACCCTGCGCGCGATCCACCTGAAGGGGCACACCCCAGGATCTATCGCACTGCTCTTCGATGACCCCGACGGCTTCCCACACCTTTTCACTGGCGACTGCCTTTTCCCAGGTGGAGTGGGCAAGACTTGGTCGCCAGGTGATTTCGACGTCCTCCTCCATGACGTCAATGAGAAACTCTTCGCAAACCTTCCCGATGAAACGTGGGTCTATCCCGGTCATGGGCACGACACCACCCTCGGAGCCGAACGGCCGCACCTGAGCGAGTGGCGCATCCGCGGCTGGTAGGTGTGCAAGGCTTCGCACATGGCATCCCACTCACACGACCGCTCACACCATCACGCCGCTATCGAAGCCCTGCTCCGGGAACGTGATCGACTCCTCAAACGACGTCAGTTGTGGGTCGCCGGCCTCGTCGTCTGGGCCGTGGTGGTTGGCTGGGTGCTGTTCGGGGTGGTGAACTCCTTCACCGAAGACGCGGATGTGCGCATCACCTGGATCATTACCTGGTTGCTGCCTGTAGCCATCTTGCTGATCGGTTCTGGAACCACGTGGATGCAACTCCGCAAGGTCCAGCGAGAACTGATTGCACTGGATTAGGCCCGTCAGCTCTGCTCGCCATGCTCCTTGGTGGCCGTGACACGCCCTGCATGCGCAACCGCATCCGGATTCTTTCGGACCTTGAGCCAGGAAGCCACGGTGACGATGATCAAGATACCGATGATCACGGCCAATGAAGCTTCGGTAGGAATCTTCGGCACAGTTTCTGGCCAGAGTTCGTGGAAATAGGTCAGCACCAACTTGACCCCAATAAACATCAAGATCACGGCAAGCCCAGTGGACAGGTAAATGAGTTTGTCTAGGAGCCCACGTAGCAAGAAGTAGAGAGCACGCAGTCCAAGGAGCGCGAATGCATTCGCCGTGAATACGAGGTAGGGCTCCTGGGTCACCCCGAATGTTGCCGGAATGGAATCAAGGGCGAAAAGCAGATCGGTTGCACCGATGGCGATCATGACGAATAGCAAGGGAGTGGCCACTTTGGCGCCATCGATGAGCGTGAAGAGTTTGCTGCCGTCATAGGTCTCGGTGAAGGCAAACTTCTTGCGCACCATCTTGATTACCGGGTTATCAAGCGGATCGGGATCTTCATTTCGATGCCGCATGAGTTGGATACCGGTCCAAATCAGTATTGCGCCGAAAATAACGAAAGTGAATGCGAACGCTGCAAGGGCTGCCGCGCCGATTGCGATGAATATTGCCCGCATGATGAGCGCCAGCACCACGCCCACAAGGAGTACCCGCTGGTGTAGTGCGTAGGGCACAGCGAATTGACTCAGGATGATGATGAAGACGAAGAGGTTGTCAACAGACAGGGACTTTTCCACCAGGTAAGCCGTGAAGTACTGGGTGCCGTAATCACCTCCCTGCCAGAACCAAACAAAAATGCCGAAGGCGATCGCGATGGCGATGTAGAAGATGGACCACAGCAGTGCCTCGCGAAATTGCACTTCATGGGGCTTTCGACTCACCGTGACGAAATCCAAGAGGATCAAGACAATGATGGCGCCAATGGTCA
>JBJOIE010000099.1:0-4279 GCA_046047295.1 Actinomycetota bacterium
CCTCGAGGATCGCTATGCTCGTAGTAAGGGCCTGTTTGAACTGTTCTACATCGCCTTTTCGGGAAGCTTGTTCAATCGCGATTGCACATGAGATCAGCCTCGTCTGAACGGATCCATGCAACTCACGAGCGGCTTCACGTGTGACTTGAGCTAGTCGCAGGGCGTTTGCCCGCTGTGTGATCTCGGCTTTGTTCGTATCAATTCGAAATTTCTGAATGACTTCAGAACGCTCTTTCGTGAGGCTGTCATACGCCGCAGGCATCAAGACGGAAACCGCCACTGCGATCGCTGCGCCGATGAACTCACCATTCCACGTGATTGACCCTTCCCGAAATTGCTGTAGTAAGGCAAGAAACAAGAGCGAAACAACTTCTATCAACATGAAAGCCGAGGCAAAGACGAATAGGTGTGCGCGACGTGTCAAGCGAAGTATCGCGTTGGACAGGCTCATCAAGAGCCCGATTCCACCAACCATGACAACCGTAGCTAGGACGCCCCACACGGCACCTAAGTCATACAAGCCAGCGGGAAGGAAGCCAATTCCCAAAATGATCATGCTCTGCCACGTTGCAAAGCCCTGGTAGAGCCCAAAACGGCTCAGAACTCGCCCTAAGCGCGGCCGCGGATACTGCTGGCTCGTAGCATCCCACAATTGATGACTCAGCGGTCGGATCGTGGAATCTGCTGCCGTGCGAAGCGACGTCGAAATTTTCCACCACTGCTCAATCGGGAGCAGGGTTTGGTTTTGTGGCGTAAAACCAGCCAGAACATCGTCCACGAGTTCACGAGTTGAGCCGAGGGAGGGTTCCACCTGCCGTGCAATCGTGGTGCGAAGCTTTGAAACCGTTTCTGCCTCGCTGATTGACGCCAATTCGAGGGCCACCGCTAAGTCAAGGAGTGCTTCACGCTCGCGATTGAACCGATCACGGGCTTCAAGGACGAGGCTTGCCGTCAGGCCCCACCACAGACCAATCAGAGTGATGACGGTGATGCGCAAGATCGGGCTCTGAGGGTTAGGTGCAACGAAGGCATCTCCCACCACCACCACGATTGTTCCGAAGATCAGCCCAACTCCAGAGTGAAATCCGATAGCAGCCCATGCGGGGACGGGAATGGTGCGCCGATTTCGGAAGAGTGAGGAGTTGACCGCGAGGGCGTATGCCCCAACGCATGCGGAAGCCACAACTCCAATGAGAACCCAGGCCAGTGCATCATCAAGCGATGTGGCTTGCCCGCCGATTTGCCCGCCGGTGAGGGCCAAGATGACAATATTCACTGCAACACCAACGAGATATGCAGGAAGAGATATCGCCCACCGACCCCCGATTCGCTCTTGCCAGGATGGCGTTGAGCCAGCGCTAGTCACGGGGCACCTGGGTTGATCCAATGAGGGAGAAGTACGCCTTAGTAATGAGCACTCGAGCGTTTTCATCCTTCGATGGCGTGAGGTCAAGTTGCTTGATGAGGCGAGCGATTGCCTTGGCCACCGCCGCCTCCGTGAGGATGCGGCGCCTTGCTATTTCAGCGTTCGAACAACCCTCAGCAACTAATCGCATAATCTCGACTTGGTTATCGCTGAGTTTCTTGCCAGAGAAACGAACTTCGGGTGCTCCCTGACGCTTCCCACGTGGCGCTGACATGACATCGTCTATCGCCGAGCGTAAGACCTCAACGTCTCCAACATTCCGCTTTGATAGATAAATCGATCCATCGGGAAGCTCACGATTTGCCCCCAACAGCCGCGGGTCTTGATACGAGGACAAAATGATGATGGCGATTGCTGGGTGGAGCTTGCGCAAGCCGTAGGCGAGGTCTATTCCGGTCGGCCCAGCCCCGAGATCAAGGTCAAGGATCGCAAGATCGGGTGTGCGGACCTTGGCAAGTGCAATCCCCCCGGCCACAGAGGGCGCATCATCTACGGTGTCGAATCCGAAATCGGCCAGGGTCCGAGTGAGCAGGGACCGAACGAAGTCATCGTCGTCGACCACAAGTGCGTGCACGAGCCCTCCCCTCCTCAAGTGGCCCCACGGTACCCAGCAGCCCAGGGCACTAACCAAGATCGGATCCAAAAGGGGTGCTTGCACCCCAGATAGAAGTGCTCCGTCTGGCTCCATTAGTCCGGCATCAAGACTCGTCCTCTTCGCCTGTCAGGTCACGTGGCTCAACCGGGGGGAGGTCGACCGTAAGCATCGTCCCCATGGGGCCATGTTGAAGCTCCATCCGGTCACCGCTCAGTCTTCTCATCAGGCGACTACCCAGCCCGTCCTGAGCCTGTGAGAAGCCCGAACCATCGTCTGTAACGCTCACCCGCAGCGCCCCAGGTAGGGCCTCAACTTTGATCTGTGCGGCACCGGCTTGCCCATGTCGATATGCATTGGCTAGAGCCTCTTCAACCACTGAAATCACATCGTGGCGGGACAAATCCGTGGCTGTAACACCGGAGAACGAGGTGCTCACTTCAAGGAGGGAGTCCCATGCGCTCACTACGGAATTCAAGGTTGACTCACGAGGGTTGGTGGCGGATTCAAGCACCGAAGCGGCTACGTGAAGCGTGCGCGTCACGGCTTCGTGATCACCTACCTCAGCTGCGCGATCTAGCTCTGCTGCACACACAACCAATTGTGTTTGTACACGGCCGTGCAGCTCACGTGCGAGCGCATCTACCGCCATGGAAAGGTCGATTGCTTCAGCTCGGGTGCGTAATTCCTCTGAATCGATCTCATGGGTGAGTGAGTCGATGATTCCCGCTCGGGCCTGCTGCAGTGCGTCATAAATGGAAGGAACCGCAATGTATGTAATCGATAGAAGTACATTCGCGAGTACCGTGCCAACGTCTGTTGGATCGCTTGACAATCCCTCAGCGAACCATAAGTTCAGCAACAAGACTGCAGCAATTGCACAGAGGTACAGTCCACGCCGCCAAGGCGGGTTGCGGCGGCCGGCACCATCAACGAGGAGCAATAACAGGTACAAACCCACGAAATACAACAGGCTCACCAGCGGACCAATTGTTCCGCCGAAATTGCGAACCGATTCCGCCGTGGTTTGCGATGAAACCAGAAGTGCGGTAACCAAGGGTGGCATTCGTGGTTGACGCCACCATTGACGAAATACTCCACTCAATCGAGGTGGAGGGAAAGTTGTGCTAGCCATCTCCTGCAACTGATGGCTCAGCGGCCGGACAACATCTGTAGCGGCACTTCGAACAACCTCGGCAGCTGCGCTGAACGTACCTTTCTGCAATCCAAGGGGTCCAGCCGTTTCCATTCTAAGAGCTTGATCAAGTCGGTCACGGGTTGATGCAAGTACGCCATCCACCTGAGCGTTGAGCATCTCGCGCAGACGATCTGCCTCCTGGGATTCGCGTCGACGCTCGAGCTCTGTGGTCACGAGACTTTCAAGGAGTTCCTCACGGCGCTGGCGAAACCGATCTGTGCTGTCCAGGATCAGGCTTATGGCAATCGCCCATGCCAAGGCAATGGCGATTGAGCTGAGGAGGCGAGCAGGCCAACCGATGCCAGATGATTGAGGGGAAGTGGCATCGAGATATTGAACCCCTGCGAAATAGAGGGTGGCATTGACCGCGTAAAACGAAAAGTAGGCCAACAGGCGGACGGGCTTCAGTGCCCGGTCGCGGAAAAAGACCTGAAATCCGAGAACCGCCCAGATGCCGGCAAGAACTCCGACAACAATCACCACGACAAGTGCGTGTAGGTGGGCGTCAGGCCCCGCCGGGTAACCACCCAGGGTTCCACCCGAAGCCACGATGGCAATGGAGATAAGGGCATTCCCTATAGCCAAAGATTGCCAGGAGATCGCTCGACGTCCACGTATCCGATCCCACCAGGGAACGGATGACCTGGCATTCACCACGGCCCTTATCTTGCCGCACCCTGCTCTTCGAAACGGAGAATGTGCTCAGGGCCCCGCACCAGTTAATCTCAGGGCCGAGCAGTCAACACTTCCGGTACTTAGTCGTGCATATACAACCGCCAATAAACCCGATTGCCACACAAGTTGCAAGGGCGTGATTCGATGCAGATGATCACCAAAATCCTCATCGCTGCAGTTCTCGCCGCCGGCATGACAGGCGTGGCTCCCGCCGCGCAGGCCGATGCACTGGGCGGCGTGAATGGGTGACAGCCCTCTCCAAACGTTTGCGGTGAAGGCAACATCATTCCCGTGCTTATCGGTAATGGAACCGATCAGGTGCAGACCGGCTCCGTCACCGTGCCCAGCGGTCTCGCTGTCAACGTACAAATCTTCACGGCAGAGCAAG
>JBJOIE010000100.1:0-14666 GCA_046047295.1 Actinomycetota bacterium
AGAAGGCTGCTCCGGTGAAGAAGGCTGCTCCGGTGAAGAAGGCTGCTCCGGTGAAGAAGGCTGCTCCGGTGAAGAAGGCTGCACCGGTCAAGAAGGCTGCACCGGTCAAGAAACTCGAGAAGCCAAAGCCAAAGCGCCCGGTGGTTCGCGAAGACGAATCACCGTGGACGAGCGCGGAGCTGGCCGCAGTTCGAAAGGAACTTGAGCTCGATCGGGTTCGCCTGCTAGAGGAAATCGAGTCCGCTGAAGAGGGCTTGGCTGATCTCATTCGAGATTCTGGTGATGGTGCTGGAGACGACCAAGCAGACGCGGGCAGTAAGACCTTCGAGCGCGAGCATGAGATGTCGCTGGCAAACAACGCTCGCGACATGCTCCTGCAGGTGGATCACGCATTGCAGCGCATGGATGACGGCAGTTACGGAAATTGCGAGGGGTGCGGAAAACCAGTGGGCAAGTTGAGATTGCAGGCTTTTCCGCGAGCCACCCTCTGCCGTAGCTGCAAGGAAACGGAAGAACGCCTGGCGTAAGGCGGTACTTCGTTCTGCCTTACAGTCACCCGTGTGGATAGCGATTCCGTGACGGGCGAGGATGTGACTCGCGGTCCCAGTGCTGAGGCAACCTCGCGCAGCGTGCGCGGCTTGCTCTGGGTACTTGTAACTGCCGTTGTGGTTATTGCAGTTGACCAACTCACGAAATTCTGGGCTCAGCAGGTGCTGTTACCGCGGCTTGAGGCAGGCCAAGGGCCCATCGAAATCCTTGGCAGCTGGTTGCGGTTGACGTACGCGGAAAACACTGGTGCGGCCTTCAGTATGGGAACGGGGCTCACCTGGATCTTCACTCTGATTGCATGCGTGGTGGTCGTGATCATCATCAAGGTTGCCTCGAAATTGACAAATATCTGGTGGGCACTTGCACTCGGGGGATTGCTTGGTGGGGCCATGGGCAACCTCACGGATCGAATTTTTCGAGCACCGGGAGTCGGACGCGGATTCGTAGTCGATTTCATTCAGCTTCCCTATTGGCCAATTTTCAATATTGCCGACAGCGCAGTAGTCATTTCCGCCATAGGCATGGTTTTCCTGGCGTGGCGAGGTGTGCCGTTGACTGCGCAGGTGCAGCCAGCGCGTGATGCACAGTGAGCGCCCGGGAATTCCCCGTCCCAGAAGGCCTGGTGGGCGAGCGACTTGATCTTGCATTGGCCCGGCTGCTCGGGCTTTCTCGGTCCAAGGCCGTAGAGGTCATTGATGCAGGAGGAGTGCGCATCAACGGCCGAGTGGTGGGCAAATCCGCGCGACTGGAGCCCGATTCAGAACTGACTGTGGATCTCGCCGTAATTGAGCCTGAATCGTTGCCCGCCAAGGCCGAGCCGGTGCCTGGTCTCGCCGTGCTTTACGAGGATGACGAGATCATCGTGGTGGATAAGCCCGCGGGGGTGGCCTCCCATCCGAGCCCCGGCTGGACAGGTCCCACCGTTACCGGTGGGCTCACTGCAGCCGGCCATCACCTCAGCGCATCCGGTCCGGCCGAGCGCCAAGGCGTCGTTCATCGGCTTGATGTTGGCACCACGGGAGTGATGGTTCTTGCCAAAAGTGACCGTGCCTACACCTCCTTGAAAGCCCAGTTCAAGGAGCGAACGGTTGAGAAGGAGTATCACGCCGTGGTGCAGGGCCACCTCGATCCGCTGGAAGGCACCATTGATGCGCCGGTAGGGAGACATCCCGGAGCCGATTACAAATTTGCGGTGGTGCGCGATGGGCGCCCCAGTGTCACGCACTACTCAACCCTTGAAGCTTTTCCGCATGCGAGTTTGGTTGAGGTTCACCTGGAAACCGGGCGAACCCACCAAATTCGTGTGCATATGTCCGCAATGCGGCACCCGTGCGTGGGTGACATGACGTATGGAGCCGATCCCGTCCTCGCCAAGCGGGTGGGCCTCGACCGCCAGTGGCTTCACGCGCACAGATTGGAGTTCACGCATCCTGGTTCGGGAGAGCGCGTGGCATTTACCAGCGAGTATCCCGAAGACTTGGCAACGGCCCTGGCCCGCCTACGCCCCGTTGAGGTGGAGCAGACATAGGGTTACTGGGTGTCATCCTCGTCCACCCCGGTAGGTGACGAGAACTTCGTCCACCTGCACGTTCACACCGAGTACTCAATGCTTGATGGTGCGGCTCGGGTGAACGACCTCGTGGCCGAAGCCGCGCGCTTGGGTATGCCGGCCATAGCCATGACAGATCACGGAAATCTTTTCGGCGCCTACGACTTCTATAAAGCTGCTAAGCGCGAGGGCATAAAACCGATCATCGGCCTCGAGGGCTATTACGCGCCGCAGGGACGGTTCGAGCGGAGGCCATTCGATTTCGGCGGCGGTTTTGACGAGGGTACTCCCGAAGACCCAGGAGCTGGGCGCGGAAAGTTCAGTTACACGCACATGACCCTGTGGGCGGAGAACACGGCGGGAATGCACAACCTGTTTCGACTCTCGTCCTACGCCAGCCTGGAGGGTCAGTACCACAAGCCCAGATTTGATCGCGAGCTCGTGGCGCAATACGGCAAAGGCTTGATCGGTACCACTGGATGTCCCAGCGGAGAAGTAAATCGATGGTTGCAGGCGGGTGAATTTGAAAAGGCGCGCGCAGCTGCGGCCGATATGCGCGAGATCCTCGGCCCCGATAACTACTTCTGCGAGGTCATGGATCATGGACTGGCCATCGAACAGCGATTCCGTGATGATCTCCTGAGAATCGCGCGGGATTTGAAGCTGCCTCTGGTTGCAACCAACGATCTTCACTACGTGCATGAATCAGATGCGGACACCCATGAAGTCCTACTGTGTATCGGCACCCGAACCACAATGGATGATCCCAAGCGTTTTAAATTTGATGCCCGTGACTTTTACTTGAAGAGTTCGGCGGCAATGCGCAAGACCTGGCGCGAATTACCTGAAGCATGCGATTCCACGCTATTGATCGCAGAACGCTGTGAAGTGAATTTTGCTGAGGGTGCGAACTTGATGCCGCAGTTCCCGGTCCCAGAAGGTGAATCCGAAGACAGCTGGTTAGTCAAAGAGGTTGAACGAGGCTTGCAGAGTCGTTATCGCGGTTCGGTACCCGATCATGTGCGCAAGCAGGCCGAGTATGAACTTGGTGTGATCGCTCAAATGGGTTTCCCCGGCTACTTCCTGGTTGTTGCTGATCTTGTTCATTACGCCAAGTCCAATGGGATACGCGTGGGTCCTGGTCGTGGTTCTGCAGCTGGCGCAATGATCGCCTATGCCTTAGGTATCACTGATCTTGATCCAATCGAGCACGGTTTACTTTTCGAACGATTCTTGAATCCCGAGCGAATCTCAATGCCCGATATCGACATTGATTTCGATGAACGCCGCCGTGCGGACATGATCCGCTACGCCACGGAAAAGTATGGTGAAGAGCGCGTTGCACAGATCGTCACCTACGGATCAATTAAGGCGAAGGCCGCGATCAAGGACAGTGCCCGGGTGCTTGGCATGCCCTATGCCGTGGGTGATCGCATTACCAAGTCGATGCCGCCGGCCGTGATGGGCAAAGACATCAGCCTTGCTGGCGCATTCAATCCGGATGACTCGCGTTACGGCGAAGCTGCGGAATTCCGCACGCTCTATGAAAGTGATTCCGAAGCCCGTGCCGTGATTGATACGGCGCGCGGCCTGGAAGGCCTGAAGCGGCAGCCTGGCGTCCACGCCGCTGGCGTGATCCTGTGCCGCGAGCCCCTCGTTGACGTCATTCCTGTGTGGCGGCGCGAACAAGACGGTGCAGTGATCACCCAATTCGACATGGGTGCGTGTGAATCGTTGGGCCTTCTCAAGATGGATTTCCTCGGACTTCGAAACTTGACGGTTCTTGATGATTGCCTACGCCACATAGAGCACAACACGGGGAACGCACTCGTCCTTGAGGACCTCACACTTGACGATCGCGCTACCTATGAGCTTCTTTCGCGAGGCGACACCCTGGGCGTGTTCCAACTCGACGGTGGACCCATGCGTGCCTTGTTGCGGTCTATGCAGCCGGACAACTTTGAAGATATTTCGGCCGTTCTCGCGCTCTACCGGCCAGGACCAATGGGTGCGAATGCTCACAATGACTATGCGGATCGGAAGAATGGGCGTAAACCAGTTGTTCCCATTCATCCCGAGCTCGCCGAGCCGCTAGCTGACATTCTTGACGATACCTACGGCTTGATCGTCTATCAGGAACAGGTCATGGCCATCGCGCAGAAGTTGGCTGGCTACTCGCTCGGAGCAGCAGATCTCCTTCGACGGGCCATGGGTAAGAAGAAGAAGGAAATCCTGGAAAAGGAGTTTGGGCCATTCCAAAGTGGGATGCGCGATCGCGGGTATTCGGACTCCGCGATCGATCGCCTTTGGGAGATCCTTGTTCCCTTCTCTGACTACGCGTTCAATAAGGCACACACTGCTGGCTACGGCTTAGTGTCTTACTGGACCGCTTACCTGAAGGCGAATTACCCCGCGGAGTACATGGCAGCGCTGTTGACCTCGGTGAAGGATGACAAGGACAAATCTGCGGTCTACCTGAATGAGTGTCGGCGTATGGGTATCAAAGTACTGCCCCCAGACGTGAATGAATCTGATGCTGAATACACGCCACGTGGTACAGATATCCGGTTTGGTTTGACTGCCGTACGCAACGTCGGGGCACACGTGGTCGATTCGATCATCGCCACCCGAACGAGTAAGGGACGATTCACCGACTTTCAAGATTTCATCAGCAAGGTGGAGATCTCGGTCTGTAATCGCCGCGTTGTCGAGTCTTTGATTAAGGCGGGTGCATTCGATGCGCTGGGCCATACACGTAAAGGGCTTGTCACGGTTCATGAAGGGATCATCGATTCAGCCGTCGAGCTCAAGCGAGCAGAGGCAATTGGTCAGTTCGATCTTTTCGGTGGCCTGGGCGGCGAGGCTGAAGGTGGCCCTCTGACCTCCACCGAAATTCCGATCAGCGAATGGGAAAAATCTGTTCTGCTTGCCCACGAGCGAGAGATGCTTGGTCTCTACGTTTCTGACCACCCGCTCATCGGACTCGAGGGTCTGCTTGCGCAGGCCACGGACCGATCCATCGCCTCCATCGTCATGGACGACAAACTTGAGAACAGCACTGCTGTGATAGGTGGCCTTGTAACGTCCGTACAGCGCAAGACTACGAAGAAGGGCTCTCCCTGGGCGATTGTGAGCCTTGAGGATCTCGAGGGCTCCATAGAAGTGATGGTCTTCCCGCAAACCTATGCGCAGGTGGGTGTACACCTCGTGGACGATGCAATCTTGATCATGAAGGTGCGCGCGGACCGCGATGATGACGACCTTCGAGTGGTTGCCTTCGAAGTGAGCGTTCCAGATGTCAGCGACGCAGTGAGTGGCCCGGTGAAGCTCTCCGTGGCAGCCACGCGGTGCGTGCCACCATTGGTTGAGCGGCTCAAGGAGATTCTTGCCACACATCCAGGATCGACGGAAGTGCACCTGCACCTCACGGGCGGCGCGCACACCACGGTGCTCGCACTAGATGCCGCTTTGCGCGTTGCCCCCTCACCTGCGCTCTATGCCGATCTCAAGGCCCTGCTGGGCCCGACATGCCTGTCTGCCTAATTCAGCCCATACTTGGGGTATGTCTCCTGAGGCCACATCGATCGCTGATCTGTCATTTACTGATATCGCCGGGAACGAAGTCTCCTTGGCACAATACGCCGGGAAACCCATTTTGATAGTCAATACCGCCAGTAAGTGCGGCTTTACTCCGCAGTACCAAGGCCTCCAGGAGCTTCATGAGGAACTCGGCCCGCTGGGTTTGGTGGTTCTCGGATTTCCTTGTGATCAGTTCGCGCACCAAGAGCCAGGCGATGAGGGCGAGATCGCTGAATTTTGCTCCCGCAATTATGGCGTCAGCTTTCCCTTGTCTGCGAAGGTATCGGTGAATGGCGCCAAGACTCATCCCATCTTTGCATTCCTGAAGAAGCACGCGGGTGGGCGCTTTGGTAGCGCGGTGAAATGGAACTTCACGAAGTTCCTCGTTGCCCCCGATGGCACAACGGTTATGCGTTTTGCGCCCAGTACTGCCCCGGCTGACGTAGCTGAACACGCCCGCGCAATGCTGGAACAGTGAGTGCTGAACGCCGAGTTGGGTTCGTATTACTCGCGGGGCTTGGATTCAGTGGTCTAATCGGTGCGGGACTAGGTGTCTTGTGGTGGCGGTTGGTGCCACGTGTACCCCTGATCATTCGGCCAGAGGGTGCGCTTCCAGAGGGTTTTCAACCGGAGGGATTCTTAGCTGCCGACGTTGTCTTTGCAGGACTCTCGGTTCTCGCGGGTGTGGCGATCACAATCGGCTTGGCATCCATGCGTAGGGAGCATCTGATCTCAGTGCTCATTGCTTCCCTGGTCGGCTCGGTTCTTGGAGTATTCGCGATGTACTTCGTCGGTACTCGCCTGGGGTCGGTGGATATCGACGGCTTAATCGCTACCACAGTTGAGCCGGTCACCGTTGATGGCCCGTTAGAAATCTCCATGCCTGCGGTGCTTCTCCTGTGGCCAGTCGCGGCAGCATTGGTTGTCACCGTTTTGGCTGCCGGAGATGTTATGCACGCCTGGCGGCAATCGAGGCGATCTCGGCTTGGGTAACCGAGATCAGATCGGTTGGACTCAAGGAGATATCCATGCCCCGTCGGCCGCCACTGACGTAGACCCTGTCGTAGTCGCGAGCGCCTGAATCAAGAACAGTTCTTAATCGGCTCTTCTGCGCGATGGGGCTAATGCCGCCAACCACGTATCCCGTGATGCGCTCAGCATCCGGAGGCTTACATGTGGAAATTCGCTTCGCATTCAGGGCCCGAGCAACCGCCTTCGTGTCGATCTCCCAGGCAACGGGCGAAATCGCCACGACTGGTTCCATGCGCGATCCTGATTCCGCCATGAAAATGATGGTCTTGAAAACCTGCTCCGCAGGTAGGTCGAGTGCGGCAGCAGCTTCAATGCCGAAGCTTGCTGCGCGTGGATCGTGCTCATACTCGTGGATTGTGAAAGCCACGCCGAGTTTCGTCAGTTCCACGCACGCTCTCGTAGTTCCGCTCACGAATTAAGTGTCTCAGGCGGAGTGACGCTAGTTCGGCGATGGCCGGGATCCTTCAACATCCATGGCCGGCAGTGCCTGGAATGCCTGCAAGACCTTGTTCTCGCGCACAATGAGTTCATATGCCAATGTCAATCGCAATCCCGCGGATGGCGCCGCGAGCAAGCGTGCTCGCTCTTCCGTGGGTACTACCAGCGCAGCTGTGATGAGGTAGCTCAGCGTGAGCGGGTCCGAAGGTAGGTCGTCATCGGGCGCGTGGATGTTCCCGGTGCTCAGCGCCAGGAGCTCGCGATATCGCGTGAAGGCCTTCACCACGTGATCGACGTGCACCATACCTATTGCATTTATGCCTTCGGTGGGATCTGAGTCTTCTAGTAACTGAATCCGTGCTTGGAGCAGTGGCCTAGTGGCGTCCACGTGCACGATTTCGGCTCGCTGCTTTCCGACAACAGCAACATCAAATCTTCCATCCGGGTACTCCGTAATCTCGCGCACCTGCGCGAGTACTCCCACGGGAAATAGATCCATGAGTCCATGCTTATCTGGATAACCACCCGGGCGTATCCAAGCCAGGATGAATTGCCTTTCCTCTTCGGGGAGCACCTCCATTGTGCGCACCATTTCGCGATAGCGAGGCTCGAATATGTGAAGGGGAAGAACTAGCCCAGGCACTATGACCGTGTTCAGTGGGAATAGCGGTACTGAGTCGGCCATTCCCTAAGCGTAAACTTCGGGAAATGATCAGGATGTTGGATCTTCGCGGTGAGCGTGGATCGCTTCGCGGGATAGTTCCCCGTGCCGCCATGGACGTGGCCGAAGCCGCAGATCGCATCCACCCGATCCTTGAAGACGTCCACCGGCGCGGGGCTGCCGCTGTGATGCAGTGGTCCCAGGAACTTGACGGGATTGCACCCCCTTCCCTCCGGGTACCGGTGAGCGAGATAGAGCGCGCCGTGGCGCAGCTCGACCCGGACGTTCGAGTGGCCTTGGAAGAGGCCATACGCAGAGCACGGGTTGTCCACGGCGATCAGCGTCGAAGCGATGTCCTCACTCAGGTTGTTCCCGGTGGAACCGTCACTGAGCGCTGGATACCTGTTGAACGGGTAGGCCTCTACGTGCCAGGCGGCCGAGCGGTGTATCCGAGCAGTGTGGTGATGAATGTTGTTCCGGCGCAGATTGCCGAGGTGGACTCCATCGCGGTTGTGAGTCCGCCGCAGCGCGACCACGGTGGCTGGCCCCATCCAAACATCTTGGCCGCATGCGCTCTACTCGGCATCGACGAGGTCTATGCGGTTGGCGGCGCGCAGGCAGTGGCGATGTTGGCCTACGGCGTGGAACTTCCCGATGAGACTCAGTGTGCGCCGGTGGATATGGTCACCGGGCCGGGAAACATCTATGTCACCGCGGCCAAACGCGCCCTTCAAGGAGTCATTGGAATCGATTCCGAGGCTGGTCCCACCGAGGTAGCCATCCTTGCGGATCACAGCGCGGAACCCGTTCTTGTTGCGTTAGACATGATCAGTCAGGCCGAGCACGACGTTCTCGCTGCTGCGGTTCTCGTCACGCCAGATGAACGTCTTGCCAATGAAGTGGCTGCGGCATTACGTGAACATGTCGGTGCCACGAAACATGCGGAGCGAATCCGAGAAGCGCTTTCGGGGCCGCAAAGCGCCATCATCCTGGTACGCGACCTCGAGCAGGGCCTCGAAGTGGTGGATGCCTACGCCGCTGAACATCTAGAGATTCACACCGAAAATGCGCGCGAGGTCGCCATGCGGGTCCGAAATGCTGGCGCGATTTTCGTTGGCTCCTACGCACCCGTCTCGTTGGGTGATTACTGCGCGGGTAGTAATCATGTTCTGCCTACATCGGGATCAGCTCGGCACTCATCTGGTCTGTCGGTCCAGACCTTCCTTCGTGGCGTGCACATCATCGAGTACACGTCCGGGGCCTTGGAGGAGGTTTCTCCCCACGTGATTGCACTTGCCCAAGCCGAAGATCTTCCTGCGCACGGTGAAGCAGTGCAGGCACGTGTGAGGTTTGGTGCGGGGTGAATGAATCACCGAGCGGCAGTGAGTTCGTTCCGCCGGTCCGAGAGGACCTCGTCGGAGTAACCGCATACGGTGCGCCCCAGCTGGATGTGCGGGCTCGCCTGAACGTGAATGAGAACCCATTTCCCCTCCCCATGAGCGTTCAGCAGGCCATCGCTGCGTCGGTGCTCGCCGCAGCGGAGACACTCAACCGCTATCCAGATCGTGACGCTGCGGAACTCTGTACGGAGATCGCCCGCTACCTGAGTCGAGAAGCGGAAATGCACGTCAAGCCCTCACAGGTGTGGCCGGCCAATGGATCCAATGAAGTCATGCATCACATACTGCTCGCCTTCGGAGGGCCGGGGCGCAGTGCATTGACGTTTCCGCCCACCTATTCGATGTATCCCGAGTATGCGCGCGACACGTTTACGCGCCTTATTACGGTGCCACGAAATTCTGACTTCACTCTGGACACTGAACGCGCGGTGGCAGCAATTCTCGATGCACATCCCACATTGACGCTAATTGCGGCACCGAACAATCCCACAGGAACTCCCTTGCCGCTGGATCATGGGCGCCAATTAGCGGAAGCATCCGCTGCGGTTGGAGGTGTTCTTGTCCTTGATGAGGCGTATGCCGAATTTCGCCGTGTGGGCCAGCCAAGCTTGATCGAACTCACTGCACACTTTCCCAATGTCATAGTCACTCGAACGATGAGCAAAGCATTTGGGCTAGCTGGTGCGCGCGTAGGGTACGCCGTTGCCGATCCTGCAGTGGTTGATGCACTTCGAGTTGTTCGCCTGCCCTACCACTTGTCTGCTGTTACGCAGGCAACGGCGATTGCTGCACTTCGTCATGCGGAGGAACTTCAGCAGCAGGTAGCCCTGCTAAGAAGCGAACGTGACGCCCTTGCTGCGTGGCTCGTTGAACAGGGTTATGTGGTCCCCGAATCCGATGCCAATTTCCTTCTGTTCGGTCTCCTTGCTGATCGGCACGCTGTGTGGTCAGCGCTGCGAGATGCGGGGGTACTTATCCGAGAGACAGGACCAGCGGGATGGTTGCGGGTATCCGTTGGGACACCAGATGAGAACACTATGTTTAGACACGCCCTATCTCACCTACGCAGCGGAATCGCTGCACCACTAGACCCAGACGATGTTGAACGGTTGGAGTTGGAGACCAAATGAACGATCGCATTGCCACCATTGAGCGATCCACCAAGGAGAGCGAGGTGTTCGTAGAGCTCAACCTCGATGGGGTAGGTGCGTCCACCATTGACACCGGGGTTCCGTTTTTCGATCACATGCTCGCGCAACTGGCCAAACACGGAGGCCTGGATCTCGTTGTTCGCACACGCGGTGATCTGGAGGTGGATGCACACCACACCGTGGAAGACACTTCGCTCGCGCTTGGTCAGGCAATCACCAGCGCACTGGGTGACAGAGCAGGCTTGCGCCGATACGGTGATGCGCTCGTACCCCTAGATGAATGCCTCGTTCAATCGGCCATCGACCTGTCAGGCCGGCCTTACCTCGTACATGAGGAACCAGACTTGGTCGAGCTCATTGGCTCATATGACACCACATTGACGCGTCACATTTGGGAATCGATAGTTGCCACGTCACAAATTACTTTGCACGTCCGCGTCCTCTCTGGCCGCAACGCGCACCACGTGGTTGAAGCCCAGTTCAAATCCGTGGCGCGCTCACTGCGCGAGGCAGTGAGCCGAGATAATCGCGTGGCAGGGGTTCCCTCCACCAAAGGCACGCTCACCGCATCCCAGTGACAATTCCTAGGGTTGTGATCCTGGACTACGGTTCGGGCAATCTTCGTTCGGCTCAACGCGCACTTGAACGCGCAGGTGCGCAGGTGATGATTTCTGCCGATGAAATAGAGGCGCTTAATGCTGACGGCCTCGTGGTTCCTGGAGTGGGTGCCTTCGCTGCGTGTATGACAGGGCTGAATTCCGTGCGAGGCCCACGGATCGTTGACCAGCGGCTGGCGGGAGGTCGGCCTGTACTCGGTATCTGCGTGGGAATGCAAGTGATGTTTGACACGGGTGTTGAGCAGGGACTGCGAACACCCGGTCTTGGCCAGTGGCCAGGGGTCGTGGAGCGCATTGACGCTCCGATCCTTCCCCATATGGGTTGGGACACCATCACGCCACCTTCAACCTCTTCACTGTTCCGCGGCCTCGAAGATGAAATGTTCTACTTCGTCCACACCTATGGCGTGCGCACCTGGGAATGGGCTACAGATCGTGCGGGTTCCCAGTGGGCCAGGCCTGAGCCCGCTGTTAGTTGGTGCACATATGGAGAGCCTTTCGTCGCTGCCGTGGAGAACGGACCACTGACGGCAACCCAGTTCCATCCAGAGAAGTCCGCGGATGCGGGTATTGAGGTACTTCGTCGTTGGGTGGGCACTCTCTAGGACGAGCAATCTCACCAAGGAACTAGTCTGACGCCGTGATGTCACCTGTACTTACCCTGCTGCCTGCTGTCGATGTTTCGGGGGGGCAGGCGGTTCGCCTAGTCCAGGGCGCAGCCGGGAGTGAGACAACCTATGGATCTCCTCGTGATGCGGCCCAGGCGTGGGTGGAGCAGGGGGCCGAATGGATTCACCTCGTTGATCTTGATGCGGCCTTCGGCAAAGGTGACAACGCTGAGCTGATCGCTTCTGTTGTGCACGCGGTTCGCTCCCACGTTCAAGTTGAGCTTTCGGGGGGAATCCGTGACACGGCATCCCTAGATCGCGCGCTTGCGACGGGCTGCGCCCGGGTGAACCTCGGCACCGCAGCCTTGGAGGATCCTGAGTGGACGGCAGAGGTCATCAAGACTCATGGCGATCGGATTGCCGTGGGGCTCGATGTACGTGGGCACACCTTGGCTGCCCGCGGGTGGACCCAAGAGGGTGGTGACCTGTGGGAGACGCTTGGGCGTTTGGATGCTGCGGGCTGCGCACGGTATGTGGTGACTGACGTTGCCAAAGATGGAACTATGAAGGGCCCAAACCTGCACCTGTTACGTGAGGTTTGCCAAGCAACCGACCGTCCCATCATCGCCTCCGGCGGAATATCACGCCTCGAAGATCTCCACAAACTCGCGGATATGACTGCAGACGGCATCGAAGGCGCGATCGTTGGCCGTGCGCTTTATGACGGTGCCTTTACTTTGGCCGAGGCCATCGCCGCACTCGAACCACGGTACGACCCATACGAGTGGGGACCTCCTCGCCCATGACTCTTGCGATCCGAGTGATCCCGTGTTTAGACGTTGACGCTGGACGCGTTGTCAAGGGTGTCAATTTCACGAATCTGCGAGATGCGGGCGATCCGGTTGAACTTGCGGCAACATACGATGCCGCGGGGGCTGACGAGTTAGTGTTCCTTGACATTTCTGCTTCGTCTTCGGATCGTTCCACCACACTCGACGTTGTGCGTCGCACCGCGGAATCGGTGTTTATCCCACTGACCGTCGGTGGGGGAGTTCGCTCCACAGAAGATTTTGACTCACTGCTGCGAGCCGGGGCGGACAAGATCGGAGTAAATACCGCAGCGATAGCTGATCCCGATCTGATTGCCCGTGCCGCTGCCCAGTTCGGCTCCCAATGCGTTGTGGTGTCTGTCGACGCGCGGCGCTGCCAGGGCGGTACCCATACGCAGAGTGGATTTGAGGTAACCACGCACGGTGGTCGTAAAGGAACGGGAATTGATGCTTTGGGCTGGATCAAGCGGGTAGGTGAGTTGGGAGCTGGCGAAATTTTGCTCAATTCCATGGATGCAGATGGGACCACGGCAGGTTTCGACACTGAGTTGATTCGTCTGGCGCGCGGCGAAATCGCAACGCCAATCATTGCCAGTGGTGGTGCGGGGAAGTCTGCTGATTTCCCCGAGGCCGTCGAGGCTGGCGCAAATGCCGTGCTGGCCGCCAGCGTCTTTCACTTCGGCACCGTGAAGATCTCGGATGTGAAGGCTGAATTGGCGCGAGCGGGTTATCCGGTGCGCGGAATTCACGGTCAGGTAATGCAGGAGTCTGTGCGATGAACAACCAGCAGCTAGCTTCCACGTTCGTCGAGCGTGTTCGTTTCGATGCGAAGGGTCTAGTTCCCGCAATAGCCCAGGATCGCGAAAGTGGCGAAGTGCTCATGATGGCGTGGATGAATCGCGAGTCCCTCGAGCAAACGATCGCAACTGGTCAAGCGACCTACTTCTCGCGCAGTAGGCATGAGCTGTGGGTAAAGGGGGCTACGTCTGGAAACACGCAGCGAGTGCACTCACTTGCATTGGATTGCGATGGAGATGCCTTGATCCTTCAGGTAGATCAAATTGGGAGCGCCTGTCACAGCGGTCTTCGTAGTTGCTTTCTCACTATTTCCCTTGACTTGGCGTGACCATGACGAGCCTGGGGGAGAGTTCACCAGATCTTGACGGATTCATAGACCAGGCGCGCACCCAGCGCGTTATTCCCGTCACACGCAGTTTCCTGGCTGATGGATTAACCCCCGTGGGCATCTATCAGACGCTTTGTGGTGAACGGGGTGGAACGTTCCTCTTTGAATCAGCGGAACCCGGCAAGAACTGGTCTCGCTATTCCTTTGTCGGTGTGCGCAGCGTTGCGTTGCTGAGCTCACATGACGGACAGGCACGGTGGAGTGGTCGCGTGCCGGTAGGCCTTCCCACGTCGGGGCGTGCTGTTGACGTGCTCCGTGATTCATTGAAGGCACTGCACACACCAGCTCGCGCGGGACTTCCTCCGTTCACGGGTGGTTTCGTGGGCTACCTCACATATGACGCCGTTCGAAATTGGGAAAAGGTTCCAGATACAAACCCATCAGACTATTCAGCCCCGGACTTGGGCTACCTGCTCGCTACGGATATGGCTGTACTCGATCACTGGACCGGGGTGGTGACCCTCATCGCCAATGCGGTGAATTTCGATGCAACTGATGAGCGGGTGGAAGCGGCTTGGGTTGACGCTTGCCTACGACTGGATTCCATGCAGGATTCACTGGCCGCTGCACATGCTGCACCCGTCGCGACCTTCGAGTTGAGGGAGAGTTCCGAGGCGATCTCCAATACCTCGCACGAGGAATTCGAAGACAATGTTGAGCGCGTGAAGGAATACATACGCGAAGGTGACGCATTCCAGGTGGTGCTCTCCCAGCGCTTCGAACTGCCCTTCACTGAAGATCCGTTGAACATCTACCGAGTGCTTCGGTCAACGAACCCGAGCCCATATATGTATCTGCTGCGTATGCCTCTTGCTGATGAGTCTGCGCACGTGAATGAAGACACGGCAATCACCATCGTTGGATCTTCACCTGAGGCGCTCCTGACGGTACGTGATCGTGAGTGCACGGTGCATCCCATTGCCGGTACCCGGCCCAGGGGAGAGAGCATCGCTGCGGATGCTGCGCTATGTGCTGAACTATCGGCTGATACCAAGGAGCGCGCCGAACACCTCATGCTGGTTGACCTTGCACGCAATGACCTCGGCAAGGTGTGCGCGCCAGGCAC
>JBJOIE010000101.1:0-27127 GCA_046047295.1 Actinomycetota bacterium
GAGAGTCGCGTGGAGTCTGTTGCTCGGGCGCTCATTAATGCTCCGGCGGATATCGACGTGGTGCTCGTGCATGATGCGGCGCGGCCATTGGTGCCCGTGGAAATGGTTACTGCAGTGGCCAATGCCGTGCGCGCCGGCCATGACGCAGTGATTCCCGTCCTGCCGTTGGTTGACACCGTCAAGGTGGTAGACGCACAAGGAAAAGTGATCGCCACCCCGGACAGATCAACCCTTCGCGCCGTGCAAACGCCCCAGGGATTTAGTCGTGAACTGTTGCAGCGCGCGCATGCCTCAATTGACGATGCAGGGATTACTGACGACGCAGGAATGGTGGAAGCGCTCGGCGTGATCGTGCACACCATTCCAGGTGATGAAGAAGCGATGAAAGTAACTCGACCATCCGATGTGGTGATCGCCGAAGCCATCGTTGCTAAACGTAGGAGTAACAGTGGCCGTAACTAATCGCGCTCCGCGTGTGGGTGTGGGTACCGATGTGCATGCCTTCGCTGACGATCGCCCGTTGTGGCTTGCCGGTTTGCTGTGGGAGGGTCAACGTGGCCTGGCGGGCCATTCAGATGCCGATGTTGCTGCGCACGCGGCGTGTGATGCGCTGCTGTCGGCAGCTGGATTAGGTGATCTTGGTTCGGTTTTCGGAACCAGCGATCCTGCGTGGTCGGAGGCCTCCGGGATCAGCCTGCTAGCGCACTGCGCAGGATTGATTCGCGAAGCTGGAATGGTGATCGGCAACGTATCGATCCAGGTCATCGGCAATGAACCCAAGGTGGGCACGCGACGTCAAGAAGCTCAAGACGTCTTGAGTGCGGCGATCGGTGCACCGGTATTGATTTCGGGCACCACCACTGACGGCTTGGGTCTCACCGGACGTGGTGAGGGAATCGCAGCGATCGCGGTCGCGATGGTGTTCGCGGACTAGAATCAGGGTCTTCTAGTACCCGGGGAGTTCACATGAAGCGCATGATCCTGACAGCGTCGGCACTGGCCGCACTTACCGTGGGGGCGCTTTCTGCACCCGCGCATGCCTATGACCGCAAGGCTTATACATACGCGGCCGGCCACATGATTTCAGCCAAGGATGTGCCGAGCCCCATCAGTCTCAGATCCAACGGTTACTTCAATGCGGGTTCGGATGGCACGAAGTCTTGGCTGTGCAGCAAGGATGACAAGGACGTCGAATACTCAGGTGGGAAGTACCGCTTTAGCATCAACTACCAGGGTAAGAAGAAGGGCGCCTCGGGGATCAATTCCTCGGTGCAGCAGTACGCATCTGCTACCAAGGCGATTGCCGCCTTTGATGAGCTGAAGAAAGGCGCGAAGACTTGCTCGGGTGCGACCTCCGGTTCAAGCTCCTACACCAACGATGCCGGTGACACCATCACAGATACCTGGAGTTCGCTGAATACCACCGGATCAGTTCCCATGGTCACCATTACCGGCGTGGCCTCAATTTTCATCAACACCAACTATGAAGATGTCTCCTCGGATCAGGACTCGCCCTACACCTCAGACAATTACACGGTGTACACGCTTTTGGATGATGTGATCATCTCCACCAATTACTACTCGGGCTCGGAGATCAATCTGAGCGCTGCAGAGAAGAAGGCGGTCAACATGGCTGCCTTCAACGCCGTCGATGCGTGGTTGGGTTAACAGCCGTGGCACCACTGCCTGATTCGGTCAAGCCGTGGTTCGACTCAGCGGAGTTCGCCACCCTCGCCACCCTCCTTCCCGATGGCCGGCCACACCAATCGGTGGTGTGGATAGAACGCGATGGTGATGATCTCCTGGTCTCCACGGTCAAAGGGCGCCGCAAACACCTCAACCTGGAACGTGATCCGAGGGTGAGCGTGCTGGTGTATCCGCGTGATAACCCCTACTCCTATGTGGAGGTTCGTGGCACCGCAACCATGACCGAGGAGGGTGGCCGGGAGTTGATCGACAGACTAAACCACGCCTACACGGGCTCCGGCCGCTACACGATGGACGATGGAACGGACAACGTTCGGGTGGTTGTTCGTATCACCCCGGACAAGGTCGTCACCCTCCAACGCTGAGCCCTCGCTACTGTTCACGCGTGCAGATCTACGACACCAGCACCCGTACCGTTCGGGAATTCGTCCCGATTGAGCCGGGCCGGGTGGGTATCTACCTGTGCGGAGCGACCGTGCAGGCACCACCACACGTGGGGCATATTCGCAGCGGGGTCGCCTTCGATGTGGTGCGCCGATGGCTGATGGCCAAGGGCTACACCGTCACCTTCATTCGCAACGTCACAGACATCGACGACAAAATCATCCACAACGCTGGCCATGAAGACGTGCCTTACTGGGTGGTGGCCATGCGTAATGAGCGCGCATTCACTCGCGCATATGACACCCTCGGGTGCTTGCCTCCCACCTATGAGCCCCGCGCCACTGGTCATATTCCGGAAATGGTGGCGCTTATGCAGCGCCTCATCGATTCCGATCACGGGTATGCGGCAGATGGGGACGTGTACTTCGACGTTCGCTCCTTTGGCGATTATGGAAAATTGAGCGGCCAAAAAATTGACGACATGCTCGCCGCGTCAGACGCCGATTCGCGTGGCAAGCGCGATCCGCGAGATTTTGCTATGTGGAAAGGCGCCAAACCGGGGGAGCCAGCATGGGAGACGCCTTGGGGTCCGGGAAGGCCGGGATGGCATATCGAATGTTCTGCCATGGCGGAGAAGTACCTTGGCACCAATTTCGACATCCATGGCGGCGGCTTAGACCTCGTCTTCCCGCACCATGAAAACGAGATTGCACAATCCAAGGCCGCTGGCGATGTCTTCGCCAATTACTGGATGCACAATGCGTGGGTCACCACCGCCGGGGAAAAGATGAGCAAGTCCCTGGGGAATTCATTGCTCGTCGATGAAGTGGTCAAGCGCATTCGGCCGATTGAGCTGCGCTTCTACTTGGTGGGTGCGCATTACCGCTCGATGCTCGAGTACTCCGATGATGCGGTGAAGGAATCCGGTGCTGGCTTCCGGCGAATCGAAGGGTTCTTGCAGCGGTCCCTGGAGATTCTCGGAATCTCGGCCGAGGAGTTGGGCTACGGGATCAGGCCAGCAGCCTTCGATGCGGCGATGGATGATGATTTTGGTGTGCCGCAGGCTTTGGCCGTGCTCCATGAGACCGTGCGGCAGGGTAATTCTGCGATCACCGCTCATGATCACGAAGCAATTCGTTCCCTGGCTGCGGCAACTCGGGCGATGCTCGATGTGCTTGGTGTTGATCCGTATGCCGATCCGTGGATCACCCAATCAAGCGCTGGAAGTGATGATTCCACGATCGATGCACTCGTTCAGGTGGCCATCGAACAGCGACAGGAAGCCCGAGCGCGCAAAGATTTCGCGGCCGCGGATGCAATCCGCGATAACTTGACCCAAGCAGGAATCACATTGGAAGACACTCCCCAGGGCGTGCGATGGACGAGGCGGAGTGATGGCGGGTAACTCACAGCGCAAGGGCGCAATGCGCAAGTCGGGCACCAAGAAGGGTGCAACGGTTGGCTCAGGCGGCCAGCGCCGGGCGGGCCTGAAAGGCAAGGGGCCCACCCCTAAGGCGGTGGATCGCTCGTATCACCCGGCGGCCAAGCGCAAGCGTGCAGCAGAAAAGCGTGCCCAGTCTTCATCACGCACATTGTCCACTCGTAAGACCGGTAACTACCTGTTCGGGCGTAATCCGGTGATCGAAGCATTACGGGCCGAGATCCCAGCCAGTGCGCTGTATGTGCAGTCCAAGCAGGATATGGATGAGAAGTTGCGCGAGGCACTTGATCTCGCGGTGGAACAGCAGATTCCATTGCTGGAAGCACCACGCTCGGAGCTAGACAATCTCGCTGCCGGCGGAGTGCATCAAGGTCTCCTGCTTGTTGTTCCGGATTACTCCTATGCAGATATCGACGAGTTAGCAGCCGCTGATCTCTTGATCGCTCTCGATGGCATCACCGATACCCGCAACCTCGGTGCGATTGCTCGCTCGGGTGCGGCCTTCGGTGCGGGTGGGATCGTGCTTACCGAGCGCAGGAGTGTTGCCGTCACTGCCGCGGCCTGGAAAACATCCGCTGGCGCGTTGGCGCGCGTGCCCGTTGCGCAGATCACCAACCTCACGCGCACGCTGGGGGATCTAGCCGAGGATGGCTTCATCACCATCGCGCTCGATGCCGATGGGGATACTGACCTTGCGGATGTGCGCGCAGACATTCTCACCGAGCCCTTGGTAGTAGTGATCGGCTCGGAGGGTAAGGGTGTTTCCCGGTTGGTGTCACAGACGTGTGATTGGCGGGTGCGCATCCCCATGGTGGACGAGCAGGAGTCCCTCAATGCATCGGTTGCCGCCGCGATCGTTCTGAATCGAATCTTTGAAGCACGCGCTGCAGCGGCGGCTGGCTAATCCTCTGATGGAATCACGATGCGCAGCTCAGCTGTGGCATCACTAGGTGTTCCACTTCTCGAGCCGAGAACGGATTTTTCTTCGGGTTTCTTGGCAAGGACGTTGTTCACATAGTCCGTGATCGCGCTATCGAAGGGCACGCTGTGTTGCTCACGCTCGGACATGAACCACCGATGCTCGAGCACTTCATGAAAGATTTCAGCAGGTTCGAGTCTGCCACGCAATTCATGCGGCACTGATTCCATTACTCGTTCAAAACGATCAGACACCCAGCGGTGTGCGGCAATCTCTTCGTCGTCAACACCTAAGCCGATTTTCACCCGGTAGGAATCCAAGTCATTGAGTAGGCGTCGCGCCTGATTCTCCTCCACGTCAAGTCCGGTCAACCTGATCAAGCGCCGTGAGTGGTGACCTGCATCGACCACCTTGGGGCGGACCGTCACGTGATCTCCACTGGCATCGGTGATGACCTGCAGCTCGGCGAAATCGAAACCCAACTCATTGAGTCGGCGAATCCGAGCCTCGAGTGGATAGCGATCCTCGCGGTCAAAGTTCACCGGGCTCGTGATCTCATTCCACAACGCGTCATATCGGGTCCGCAGACTCACTCCGGTCACAATTGGATCAATTCCCTCTTGTAAGCGGCCACCGGCCTGCAGGTCCATCAACTCGCCGGCCACATTCGTTGCCGCGGTTTCCAGATCGTATTCGCGTTGACCATCGCTGAGGTGCTGGTGGATTTCACCGGTTTCAGCATCCACCAAATACGCGGCGAACGCACCAGCGTCGCGCCGAAAAAGTGTGTTGGACAGCGAGCAGTCATTCCAGGAAAACCCAACGAGGTGCAAGCGCACGAGCAGCACCGCGAGTGCGTCAAGGAGACGATCTGCGGTTTCGGCTCGTAGTGAGGACGAGAAGAGGGCTCGATACGGCAGGGAGAACTGTAGGTGCTTAGTGATGAGGGCAGCCGGCAGCGGCTCGCCCTCACGGTTGATGCGGTCGGTCACCACGGCAACGGGCTCAACGGTGGGTACATCTCGCCGCTCGAGCTCGAACAGCAGGGCGTATTCGCGGTCTGCGTAGTACTGCTCGATCTCCTTGATCGCATAGACCGTGCCGCCGATCTTCACAAATCGCACGATGTGTCGGGAGATACCACGGGGCAGCGCCACCACAGTGTCTTCGGGCCACTGCTCGAGGGGGAGCTCCCAGGGAAGGAATGCCAATCCCGGCTCAGAGGGGTTCCCCGTCATCTGCATACGGGAAGCCTGCCAGACTTGGCACCATGGCGGCACCGGCGGGAGCACCGATCATCGGCATCACCACGTATTTGGAACCTGCCAAGTGGGGGCTCTGGGACATCACCGCTCCGGTGTTGCCCCGCTGGTACATCGATCTATTCCAGGAGGCGGGCGCCATTCCGGTGATGTTGCCCCCGGGGACTCCTACCGATGTCATTGAACGGATTGATGGGCTCGTCATCGCCGGCGGAGCAGACGTGGACGCCCGGCTCTACGGCGAGGAATCCCATGAAACGGCTGATTCGCCGCGTGAATCGCGTGATGAATCTGAATTAGCCCTCTACCGGGCAGCGCGCGATGCAGACCTTCCCGTGCTCGGCATCTGCCGCGGATTGCAAATCATGGCCGTGGCCCACGGTGGCTCACTACACCAACACATGCCGGAAGTCACCGAGCTCGCACATAAAGAGCCACCCTTAGTTTTTGTCAACCACGGTGCACACTTTGAGCCAGGGTCGAAGATTCATGAAATCTTTGGTGACGATGCGGAGGTGAATTCCTTCCACCACCAGGCGGTGAAGGATCCGGGAACACTTCGGATCACGGGCACCGCACCCGATGGCACGGTGGAAGTGTGTGAGGTTCCTGACGCCACATTCATCGTGGGTGTGCAGTGGCATCCCGAACACCCCGATCGTCGGGTGATTGATCGCCCACTGATCGACGCTTTCCTCGCCACCACGAGGTAGTTCAGCCGCGCAGCAATGGAGTGATCGCTTCTAGGACCGAAATATCTTCGATCGTGCTGGGCACTGGTTCATCGCGACCATCGGCTATTCCGCGCATTGTCTTGCGCAGAATCTTTCCGGATCGAGTCTTGGGAAGCGCGGGGACGATCACCACGGATTTGAAGGCCGCAACGGGGCCAATCTCATCGCGAACGGCTTGAATGACTTCACTGGCAAGTGAGTCTGAGTCGATTTCTTGGCCGGATTTGAGAACAACGAAGGCTCTCGGCAGCTGCCCTTTGATGTCATCGTGCACACCGATCACCGCGCATTCGGCCACCGCCGGATGGGTGGCAACCACCGCCTCCATCGATCCAGTGGACAGGCGATGACCCGCCACGTTGATCACATCGTCGGTGCGGCCCATCACGAAGACGTATCCATCTTCATCGATGTAGCCACCATCACCGGAGCTGTAATAGCCCGGAAAATCTGCGAGGTAATTTCGGATGTACCGCTCATCATCACCCCACAGGGTGGGCAAAGTTCCCGGGGGTAATGGAAGGCGAATCACGATCGCGCCCTCCACGTTGGCTGGGCACTCAATGCCTTCTGCGTCCAGGATGCGCACGTCGAAGCCGGGCACCGGCTGAGTGGGTGAGCCCGGCTTGATCAGCATGGGATCGAGGCCCCGAAGATTGGCCACGATCGGCCAGCCCGTTTCCGTTTGCCACCAGTTGTCCACCACCGGAACCTGCAGGTGCCCCGCAGCCCAGTGATAGGTATCTGGATCCAAGCGCTCACCAGCCATGAACAGGGCGCGCAGTGAGGTGATCGTGTAGTTCTTGATGAGTTCACCGGCCGGATCCTCGCGCTTGATCGCGCGCAATGCCGTGGGCGCACAGAAGAGGGCATTCACTTTGTACTGTTCGATGACGCGCCAAAAGGCGCCTGCGTCTGGAGTGCCTATCGGCTTGCCTTCATAGAGAACCGTGGTTGCACCGGAAATGAGCGGCGCGTACACGATGTAGGAATGACCCACTACCCAGCCCACATCAGATGCCGCCCAGAAAACATCATCGGGGCCCATCCCGAAGACGTTGGCGAAGGACCATGCCATGGCAACCGCGTGGCCACCGCTGTCACGAACTATGCCTTTCGGCTTACCGGTGGTTCCTGATGTGTAAAGGATGTAGAGCGGATCGGTTGCTTGGACTGCAACGCATCCATGAGGCTCAGCGCTTTCGATGGCACTTCGCCAATCAACATCGCGCGAGCCCATCGGTGCAAGCAATTCCTCGCGCTGCCAGACGAGCGTGTGCGCTGGCGGAAACTCACAGATCCCGATCGCTTCATCCACGAGCGGCTTATAAGGAACCACGCGAGTTGGCTCGAGCCCGCAGGATGCGGTCATGATCACCTTGGGCCGCGCATCGTCAATTCGTGCAGCAAGTTCTGCTGCGGCGAATCCACCAAAGACAACCGAGTGAACCGCGCCCAAGCGCGCGCACGCCAACATCGCGATTACTGATTGCGGGATCATTGGCAGGTAGATGATGACTCGATCGCCCTTGCTCACACCTAGGTTCGCGAGCAGACCCGCGCACCGTGAGACCTCTTCCTGAAGTTGCGCGTAAGTAAATGTCTCGCGTGATCCAGTGAATGCGCTGTCAAAGTAGATCGCAGGATGAGCACCCCGCCCGGCGTCCACGTGACGATCCACCGCGTTGTAGCAGGTATTCAATGTTGCATCGGGAAACCATCGATAAATAGGTGCATTGCTCTCATCAAGGATGCGCATGGGGTTCGTATCCCAGGTGACCGCCTCGGCTGCCTGCGCCCAGAATGCAGACGGATCGGCGAGTGCTCGCTCACGTGCGGCGGCGTATGCGCCATGATCACGCTCGGAATGACCATGTTCAGTGGACACGGCTTGATTCTGACAGCGCGCGGTGATCTCCGTGCAGGAAAATTCGAATCTCGTAACTAGATGGCGCTTATTCCGGCGACGATGGCAAGAACTCCGAATACGGCAAGAACAATCGCGGATACGCGGTTGATCACGAGCATCGCTCGTGGGGTGAGCGCATGCCGAACGGCGGACACCACCGTCACCAGAATCAACCACCACAGCAGTGATCCGATGGCCACGCCGAGGGTGGCGATGCTCGCGCTGGCGATCCCGGGCTGGGCCACGAGCCCGGCTCCGGCGAAGATCACGGCGAAAGCCATGATCGTCATCGGATTTGTCAGAGTAAGGCCCACGGCGGAGGCGAATAATCGTCCGTGCGCCACACCGCCAACCGCGGTCTCGTTCACCACCGGCCGCGATCGCAGGGCACGCCAGGCCAACCACAGCAAACCAACACCACCGATGATGCGCAGTGGGGCCTGAAAGTTGATGAAGAAGTGCGCAAGCGCAGACACACCGAAGGCGGCGAGTGCCGCGAACACTGCATCTGCGCTCGCGATACCGGCACCCGTGGCCATCCCTGCGCGCCATCCGTGACTGATCGTGCGTTGAATTGAGAGCACCGCCATCGCACCCACGGGAGCCGCCACCGCAATGCCGATGATCAGCATCCGTAAGAACAACTCGATCTCGTAGCCCACTGTGCGAACCCTAACCACATGATGAAGCACCCGGTCAGGATCGAACGTAAGACCTGCTGGTCACTCGAGGTTACTGAAGCCGAACCCCCTGCATGTTGCGTGTTGCGCAATGCGGTACACTCCAATTGTGATCAAGTCCTTCAAACACAAAGGACTGCGCACGCTTTTTGAAACGGGGAAGACAACTGGGGTGCAGCCAACCCATGCACGAAGGCTCCGCATTCAGTTAGCTGCCCTTGATACAGCCCAGGAGATCTCGGACATGGACCTTCCGGGCTATCGGCTTCACCCGCTGAGAGGTCGGCACGAAGGACGGTGGTCGATCACCGTCAACGGAAATTGGAGAATGACGTTCGAGTTCCGCGATGGAAACGCGCACGTCTTGGATTATGAGGATTACCACTGATGACTGAACTTAAGCCCATGCATAACCCGCCGCATCCCGGCGAGTTCATTTCCGATGTCTATCTCGAACCCTTCCAGATCAGTGGTCGAGAACTCGCCCAGAAGTTAGATGTTGCCGCTTCAACTCTCAGCAGGATCCTCTCTGGCACGAGTCGAGTAACTCCCGAGATGGCGCTTCGTCTATCCAAGGCACTCGGGCGATCGCCGGAGAGTTGGCTAGCGATGCAAGATGCGCATGACCTCTGGCAAGCGCGCAAGCAAGTGGACCTTCGAAGGGTCACTCGCCTCAAGCTTGCCTCAGCATGATGAGGAGACTCTGAGAGCCCCCGGTCAGGATTGAACTGACGACCTACCGCTTACAAGGCGGTTGCTCTACCACTGAGCTACAGGGGCGATGGTCAATCAGCCTAGCGTTTCAAGGTGTTAGCCCCGGGGCGCCCAAGGTCCGGGCCAGGGCATCGACTGCTCGCCACACGTCTTCATATGTGTTGTACAGCGGAACCGGTGCGTATCGGATGACATCGGGAGTGCGGGCATCACAGAGCACCTGATGCTCAGTGAAGAGTCTCTCGGCAAGTGCGAATGGCTCAGCGGGTACCCGGATGGATACCTGCGCTCCGTGGTGCTCGGCATCACGTGGGGTGATGATCGTGATGCGCGTGGCGGGTGCGATCACGTCAAGGAGTTCGAACAGGTACTCGGTCAAGCGCAGACTGCGTGCTCTGAGTGCGCCCATTCCGAATTGATCGAAGATCATCAACGACGCCAGGGTGGGCGCCATGATCAGCACCGGGGTGCAGGACAGCGACCAGGCGGCGGCAGTTAGCGCCGGATCGATGGTCGGATCCATCCGGAATCGAGTTTCTTCGCGGTTTCCCCACCAACCTTCTAGGCGCGCGAGATCGGTGCGTCCGTGGTGTCGTTCATGAATGAAAACGCCAGACACCGATCCGGGCCCGGAATTGAGGTACTTGTAACTGCACCACGCCGCGAAGTCGACATCCCAATCGTGCACACGAAGTTCAACGTTGCCCGCGGCATGGGCGAGATCCCAACCCGCCACGGCGCCCACATCATGCGTCACGCGTGTGATGGCAGGAATGTCCATGCACTCACCGGTGAGATAGTTCACTCCGCCAAGCAGCACGGTGGCGATGCGGTCACCATGCTCGCGAATCGCGGCGATGATGTCTTCGGTGCGCAGGCAATCTTCGCCGGCCCGGGGGCGCAGCCGCAGGATTTCCGTGTCTGGGTCGAGACCCCTACTTGCCACGTGCGAGCGGAACGCATAGGAGTCCGATGAGAATGCGTAATCCTCCATCACGAGCAAGGTGCGCTGCCCAGATGGACGATAGAAACTGGTAAGCAGAAGGTGCAAGTTCACGGTCAGGCCGTTCATTGCAACGACCTCATCGGTTTCGGCACCAACGATTCGGGCCATTGGCGCATTGAGCAACTCGGGATATGTGATCCACTCGCGTTGGCCATGATGATGACCGCGTACGCCGAGGGTTGCCCACGCATCGAGGTCTTCGTTCACGATCGCTCGCGCGGACTTCGGCATCAGGCCTAGCGAATTTCCCACCAGGTATGCCACACCGGGCAGGAGCTCGAACTGATCGCGGGCCGGAGCCGGGTCGACGTCGGTATCAAGGCTCATGGCCCGCGTCCGGGTGAATTGGTCGCCTGGCATTTTCCCGATCCCCTCGGCCTAGACTCGAATCTCGCACGATGTGTGCGCCTACCCTTGGGAGCCTGCCATGTTCGATGCCCTCATTGGGTGGCAGGTGCCCGCAATCGAACCGGGTTTGGCGTGGTGGCCACTTGCTGCCGTCCTTGCCGCCCTGGTGTTGGTCAACATCATCAATAATCGATTAGCCCCGAACTCTCACTACTTCCTCTGGTCAATTGCCGGGTCCGTCTTGTTCTTGGCCATCGGCATCTTGGACGGCAACTCCTGGATCGACATGGGCTTGGGGTTGGCGTACCTGCTTCCCGGGCTCATCTGGGCGGCAGCCTCCATTGGACTGGTCACGTTGGCCTATTTGATTGCCTCGGCCTTTCGTAAGACTCGGGAGGCCTTCCATGATGAACGGATCGTGGAAATGTCCGGTGGTCGATTGGCCTTTCAGGCCTTGATTGAAGTCCCTTTCGGCACGGTGCTGTTTGAAGAAATCGCCTTCCGGGCGGTTCTGTTTTCCATGCTGGCCCGCAGGTTTGGCGTGATTGCGGCAATCGTCATTTCCGCGCTGCTCTTCGGCATCTGGCACGTATTGCCCAGCATCGGTACACATGAAGCTAATCCGGCACTGGGCTCGGTGGTGGGCACCGGAACCAGAGGTCACGTGCTCGCCGTCCTAGCCAGTGTGGCAACCACCACCCTGGCCGGGGTGGTTTTTGCCATGATGCGGATCGTGTCAGGCAGTGTGCTTGCCCCCATGGGTTTGCACTGGGCCACAAACGGCCTGGGCTATGGGTTTTCCTGGGTGCTCATCACCTGGCGTCGTCGAAGGAAAACGTAGGAGAAATGGTTCTGGCCGGGTCCGCCCGAAGGCGTTCCCGACACGTGCGGGAGGGGGTGAATGACAACAGTGGAATTCGACGCATACGATGGGCAGCGCTCCACCGAAGACCCTTCCCCGCTCACACTGAACGATTACCCCACGGAGGAAGTCCCCATGGAGTTAGCCCGCATCCACACTGAGGGCAGCGGCCTGTCCGAGCGGGATCAGCGCATCCTGGAATTCGAGCGCCAGTGGTGGAAATACGCCGGCGCCAAGGAGCAGGCCATCCGGGATCTCTTCGACATGAGCTCCACCCGGTACTACCAAATCATCAACACCCTCATCGATACCCCGGAGGCCATGGCCTTCGATCCGATGCTGGTCAAGCGTCTGCGGCGGATGCGCTCAGCCCGCCAGCGGGCCCGTTCCAGCGCCCGCACCCATACGGGCAACTAACTCCTGGATTTGCACTCGAGGGTGTCGAGTGCTAACTTTTGATTAGCACTCTAACCCTGAGAGTGACAATTTCGTTCGGACGTTCCGGGAGGAACCAGCCCCATGGCAAAGATGATCGCTTTTGATGAGGAGGCCCGGCGTTCCCTCGAGCGCGGCATGAACGTGCTCGCCGACGCCGTCAAGGTCACCCTCGGCCCCAAGGGCCGCAATGTTGTCCTCGAGAAGAAGTGGGGAGCCCCCACGATCACCAACGATGGTGTGTCCATCGCCAAGGAGATCGAACTCGAAGACCCCTACGAGAAGATCGGCGCAGAGCTGGTCAAGGAAGTCGCCAAGAAGACCGATGACGTCGCAGGCGACGGCACCACCACCGCAACCGTGTTGGCCCAGGCGCTCGTGCGTGAGGGTCTGCGCAACGTTGCCGCTGGTGCGAATCCGATGGGCCTGAAGAAGGGCATCGAGCGCGCCGTTGACGTGGTGAGCGAAGAACTGCTCGCCATGGCCAAGGACGTGGAGACCAAGGAGCAAATCGCTTCGACGGCCGCCATCTCCGCTGGTGGTGACATGGAAGTGGGCAACCTGATCGCCGAGGCGATGGACAAGGTTGGCAAGGAAGGTGTGATCACCGTTGAGGAGAGCAACACTTTCGGTCTTGAGCTTGAGCTCACCGAAGGTATGCGCTTCGACAAGGGTTACATCTCGCCCTACTTCGTCACCGATGCAGAGCGCATGGAGGCCGAGCTCGAGGATCCTTACATCCTCATCGTGAACTCCAAGATCTCTTCGGTGAAGGATCTCGTTCCGGTGCTCGAGAAGGTCATGCAGTCCGGTAAGCCACTGGCCATCATCGCCGAAGACGTGGAAGGCGAAGCCCTTGCCACCCTCGTGGTGAACAAGATTCGCGGCACCTTCCGTTCGGTTGCCGTCAAGGCTCCCGGCTTCGGTGATCGCCGCAAGGCCATGCTGCAAGACATCGCCATCCTCACCGGTGGACAGGTCATCAGCGAAGAGGTTGGCCTCAAGTTGGAGAACACCACCCTTGATCTGCTGGGCCGCGCCCGCAAGGTGGTTGTCACCAAGGATGAGACCACGATCGTGGAAGGTGCCGGCGATGCCGAGCAGATTTCCGGTCGCGTCAACCAGATCCGCGCTGAGATCGAGAAGTCTGATTCAGACTATGACCGCGAGAAGCTGCAGGAGCGTTTGGCCAAGCTGGCCGGCGGTGTTGCGGTGATCAAGGTCGGCGCAGCTACCGAGGTGGAGCTCAAGGAGCGCAAGCACCGCATCGAAGATGCCGTGCGTAACGCCAAGGCCGCCGTTGAAGAGGGCATCGTGCCCGGTGGTGGCGTAGCTCTCATCCAGGCCATGAAGGCAGCGGGCCCGAAGCTCGACGCCCTCAACCTCACCGACGAGCAGGCAGTTGGTGCGAACATCGTTCGCGTTGCAGTCAGTGCCCCGCTGAAGCAGATTGCTGAGAACGCTGGCATGGAAGGCGGCGTGGTGGTGGAGAAGGTGCGCGAACTCCCCGCTGGCCAGGGCCTCAACGCTGCCAACGGCACCTACGTGGACATGATCGCCGAAGGCATCATCGATCCCGCCAAGGTGACCCGCTCTGCATTGCAGAACGCAGCATCGATTGCTGGTCTGTTCCTCACCACCGAGGCCGTTGTTGCGGATAAGCCCGAGAAGGCCCCCGCAATGCCCGCCGGTGGCGGCGACATGGGCGGAATGGACTTCTAGTCACACCGTCTGCACAACTCCGCTGGGGTGGGAACCGAAAGGTTCCCGCCCCAGTTCATTTGTTCAAGGTGGGCTGCAAGAACTGGCGCGATCTTCAGAGGTGTAGGGCGAATCCCTAATAGGTGTTGTTCGATCCGTGGCCCTGGTCACAAGATGTCTACGTGAAGAAGTTGAGTCATGCGCGCGCGGGTTCCGATCACAAACTCCGATTGAGTTGGAAGCGCGTGACGATCCTAGCGTTCATTCTCACCACGATGGTTTCCCCGAATCTTGCGATGGCCGCGGATAGTGAGACATCCGGAAAGGTTTCTCAATCGCAAGGTGAGCGGGAAACCGCAGTGCTTGGCAAGCGGCTAAGCGAAAAGTTTCTTGGTTTACTCAAGGCTGGCGATACCGCTGGGTTGGAGAGATTTCTCGCACCGGAATTCCAGTTGCAACGCGCCACAGGCGCCGGCCTCACAAAGGCTGACTATCTGCGGTCGCTACCAACAGTTGGTGAGTTCGTTGTCTCTGACGTGGTGGCTACGAGAAGCGATGACGTCCTAGTTGTTCGCTATTTGGCGACCGTGGAAGGCCTTGCAGAGGGCCGGATGTACACACCAGGACCGGCTCCACGAATCTCAACCTTCGTGCGAAGTAATGGACGCTGGCAGATCGTGAGTCACGCAAACTTTAACGCTCTCTTGACGCCACGGCACCCACTTAACGCGTTCTTCTAGTTCGGAGCTTGCAGATGTCAAGCATATGTGGTGACCCATGTTTCAGAGATTGGAGCGGTTGAGTGAATGTCGAGACATCGGTAGCAACGGCAACTAACAGCCGGAAGATCTTTGGACAGCCAGCAGGCCTCACCGTTCTAGCAACCACAGAACTTTGGGAACGCTTCAGCTTCTATGGCATGAGAGCCATATTGGTTCTTTATCTCACGGCGGGGTTGTCGCAGGCAGGAAGCGCTGGCCCTGGGTTAGGACTAGATGCGGGTGCCGCAGCCGCCATCTACGGTTCTTACCTAGCCCTTGTCTACGTCACGCCCATAGGTGGAGGCTGGATCGCCGATCGTGTAGTGGGTGCCCGTCGCGCCGTCTTGATCGGCGGGATCGTCATCGCGTCGGGTCACTTCTCAATGGCTCTTCCCACCGAGATCAGCTTCTGGCTTGGGCTGCTGCTCATCGCTCTTGGCACCGGACTGCTTAAGCCCAGCATTTCCGCGATGGTCGGGGAGCTGTATCGAGGCTCCACTCAGACACGACAAGACGCTGGTTTCTCCATCTTCTACATGGGCATCAACATAGGGGCGTTCCTTGCGCCACTCCTGGTGGGTAGCTTGGCAGCGATCAAGGGATGGCATTGGGGCTTCGCTTTGGCGGGTATCGGCATGTGCGTCGCACTGATCATCTACATCGCTGGTCGTCGGACACTCGGTGACGCTGGCAATAAGCCGCGCAACCCGGTTCCGACCAGGGAGCTGGAGAAGGTGGTCGTAGCGGCGCTAGCAGGCATCGGCATATTCGTGATGGTGGCCGCCGGCGTCGGTGTGAGCCGTGGTGATTTCATCCAAGGGGTTGCCACGACACTGGCCTGGACCGTCGTCCTCATTGCATTGATCTACATCTGGCGCATGTTCCACCGATCACGGATTCGCTACACCGAACGAGAGCGAAGCCGCCTCAAGGGGTTCATGTACTTGTTCGTGCTCTCAATCTTCTTCTGGATGATTTTCGATCAGGCGGGATCGACACTTACGATTTTCGCTCAGAATTGGACGAGCAGGGACATCGGTGCTTGGGAAATGCCTGCGGCATGGCTGCAGTCGTTGAACCCGATCATGATCATCATCTTTGCTCCCATTTTTGCGTGGTTGTGGATCAAACTCGCAAATAGGGCGCCATCGGTACCGCTCAAGTTCGCGATCGCGATCGTTGGCATGGGACTGTCATTCGTCATCCTGGTTATTCCTGGAATCAGTGCGGACGACAAAGCGATGAGCGCAGTGTGGTGGCTCGTTGTGGCCTACCTCATCCAAACTTGGAGTGAGCTCCTGCTCTCGCCGACGGGCCTATCGGCTGCATGCACCCTCGCACCCCAGGGCATGACATCCCAGGTCCTGGCTCTGTGGTTCCTTTCGACCGCGATCGGTGACGCCGTGGGTGGTCAGATTCTCGATGCGATTTCGGGACGGGGCTTCGCCTTCATATTCGCTTTCTTCGGCATCTTGGCCTTGGTTGTTGGAAGTCTGGCCCTAGCCTTCGTCAAACCCGTCAAGCGTTTGATCGCCTAGCTGGGGTGCGAGGTCGTGAATACCTGCATCGAATCTTCATCAGATCGTGGTGTCGGTTGCATATCGGAGGACGTTGCAGTTGAGTGGCAATGTGATTTCAAAGCCAATCCAGGAATTCATCGACGCACAGGCTGATGCATCGCCAATCGATTTCAGCGATCTCAGGGCAGTGTTCTTTAATGGTACGCTCAAGCCTTCTCCCGCAGTGAGTCACACCGAGGGGCTCATCGGGGTGTCTGTGTCGCTCATGCGCCGGCTCGGGGTTCACGTAGACGTGGTACGTACCGTTGACCACACTATCCCGCCCGGGGTGTATCCAGATATGCGAGAACACGGCTGGGAACGCGATGACTTCCCGGACATTTATCGCACACTTGTTGAGCCGGCCAACATTGTTGTGGTTGCAACACCCATTTGGCTTGGTGATCAAAGTTCCCTCACCAGGCTCATCATTGAGCGGTTGTATGGATGGTCTGGAGATCTCAACGATGATGGCCAGTGGTCCTACTACGGTCGCGTTGGTGGAACGATCATTACAGGCAATGAAGATGGTGGAAAGCACTGCGCTGCCCAAATCTTGTACGCGCTGCAGCACATCGGCCTCGTGATACCACCTCAAGCTGATGCCTACTGGAATGGCGAAGCAGGTCCTGGGCCCTCCTTCCTAGATGAAGATGGACAGGGCTTCCGAAACGCATGGACTTTGCGTAACACGGTTTTTGCGACGTGGAACATGCTCCACCTGGCACGAGCACTGAAGGACGGCGGTGGCGTTCCGGCCTACGGCAACCGATCCACCGAATGGGATCTCAGTAATCCTGACCACCCCAATCCTGAATATCGACTCTAGGAAAGCCACTGATGAAGAAGTTCCTGCACCCAAAGGTCATCGTCCCCGTGGTCATCGTTGGTGGCATCCTGTTTGCAGTGGGTCTGTATGTCTTCCAGCCATGGAAACTCTTCACCACGGTGGAGGTGTACGAAGCGGTACCGACATCTGCGGAGGAAGTCCTCAATCCAGTCACAGAAGAGCCCGCGGTTGAAGAATCGACAGAGGAAGCGTCAATTGTTGAAGAGCCGGCGGCGCCTGCTGAGCCAGTGGTTCTTGAGGAGGGAACTTTCATTTCCCATGAACACTCCACGTCTGGCACCGTGAAGATTCTTGAATTGCCTGACGGGTCACGCGTTCTACGCTTGGAGAATTTGGAAACAAGCGACGGCCCGCAACTTGAGGTTTGGCTCACCGATGCCCCAGTGATTGATGGCGTTGATGGGTGGGGAGTCTTTGATGATGGGAAGTACGTGAGTCTTGGGGCGCTCAAAGGTAATGTTGGTGACCAGAACTACATGATTCCGGATGACGTGAATCTTGATGACTTCAGTTCGGTGTCGATCTGGTGTGCTCGATTCAACGTTTCCTTCGGTGCTGCTGAACTCAACAGCTAACTAACCTCAACGCCTTTCCAAAAGGCCCAATAGCCCGTGATTGCTTGAGCTTCGGGTTTGGGACTTGGATAGCACCAGGCAGCATCGAAATTCACGTCATCGCCAATGACAATGTCGGCGTACGAAGCAGCCCCCTTCCAAGCGCACGTGGTCACGGTGTCACTCGGCCGAAAAAACTCGGCCTTGATGGCATCGGGCGGAAAGTAGTGATTTCCTTCAACTACCACCGTGGCATCGCTCTCGGCCACCACCGTGCCGTTCCAGGTCGCCCTCATCTGGTGCCCCATCCACAAAGTTGCGGAGATTTAGTACTCGGATAGTTGTGCTCTAAAGCGAAGTTTAGCGACATTCTTCAGACTCGGAGCTCGAAGATTGCCGATTCCTCAGAATGGTCTGAGTATGGAGGGGTTGTCGCTCGATGAATCAATCGCTAGGTGGAAGGAGCGAGGCAATGGAGGCATTTGATCGCCAGGCCCTCACGGACCGAATTGTTGAACAGGCCCGAACCGATGAGAGTTTTAGAGCACGCCTTATGGCAGATCCCAAGGCCACGCTCGAAGACTTCTTGGGCATGCAGTTGCCCGACCAGGTACGGGTGCATGTCGTGGAGGAGTCCTTCACAGATGTCTATCTGGTACTCCCGTACGAGTTGTCGGCGGAACTCAATGAGGAGGACCTGGAGGCAGTATCGGGTGGTATGGGGATGTTTAGCTAAGCGCGAGTCCTTGGCTTCGAGGGTCTGCTTGCCGGCTGGCACTGCAGAGCATGAAGCTTTCGGTTTTTTCACAGTTGCAGCGACGTGCACGCTAGGTACGACTTGAGTGTCGGCGGATCGGTGCTGAGGTCGACCTTCACGTGCGATGTTCTTAGAGTCACGGGAGATTCCGTGGATGGGGCATCAAGCGCATCGAGAGGTGCATGCATTGTCGGCATAACCAAGAAGGGCCGGGCTTCTTGCAGTGCGCTGCCGGGAACCCCAAGCGTTGCCAGGGCCTGCGAGATGGCTTGCTCCTTGTGATCGGTCATCTCCAAAGCTCGAAGCTTCATGGCGGCGCGGTGCGAAATTCGGTCACCGGCAACATCTATGGACAGATCCAGAGCGATTCCTTGATCCAGCAGCCCTCCCGCGATTTGTGTCGGCATCAACGCTTCGTCCGGAAGTCCGTGGGCTCGCAGCACCGCATGTGCACGCTGCCATGTCTCACCCTGTGTGATGTTGATGACGAGTCGGGTACCTGACCCGCGTGACGTGACTCCGATGAAGTGCGGGACGCCCAGGGCATCAATCAGTTGTGCCACGGCGTGATTGGCCTCGAGGTCGACGTCTGAACCTGCACTGATTAAGGCGTTCTGGGTGAACCTGTGGACATTCGTGACGCTCTTTGCGCGCGTCATGACGAAGTGGCCCATGAACACTGGGCCGTCGTCAAGGAAGTCGTACTCCATGCCGATGGCGGGGATGAGCAGAGGGCTCCTTGCCCCGGATCGCGGTTGCTCGGTGAGGGAGAAGTCCAATCGCCGACTCCCATCGTGGTGAACCTCCCACATCAGTAGGGGTATGTCATGGACGAAATCCCACGTCAGGGAACTCAAGCCATCGAGCGTCTGTCGCGTGACGAAGTTGGAGAGGGGTTCGCAGGTGGCATTCCATCGAGCCAAGGCCTGCGCCCGTTCAATGCGCCTTGCCTGGGCAAGAGATACCTCTGATTGGTGTGTCCCTTGTGCTTCGGCCACTCCGCTACCTCCCCGAACTCTCTGATGCGCATGCAACATCGAACGCAATTGTCGTAGTCGGCATTACAACTAGGCAGTCGTGCCAGGATCTCTGATGGTTCGCAGCAAATATTCGAGACTCTATAGCGCGTAGCGTCGAGTAGCCAGGTTCACATACTGTGAGGATTGTGGACGAACGGCCCCCCGCTATTCAAGAAGAAGTGAATCCTGTCCTTGCGGCGATGACCGCAGGCCGAGACTTCCTCTTGACTCATCAACGGCCAAGCGGACTATGGATGGACTTTCGGATGGGTCCTGGCTGGTCGGATGAATGGGTCACTGGATACGTGGGGGATCGGCTCAGCCTGGTTCCGGGCACACGATTGGCTCGTGAGCGTGCATGGAAGAAGCTCAAGGAACGCAGTCAGGTGAGACCCGTGGGTTGGGGCTACAACGTTCTTGTCCCGCAGTGTGCCGACACAACCACATGGGTGCTCCGACTGGCCAGATCCGTTGGCGGGCTCGATGAACCTGAGGCACGAGCCGCACTGGCCAGCCTGCACGACTTTCGGCGACCTGACGGGTTGATGACCACGTTCGCAGAGGCCGAACCCATCCGACGCTTCATGCGGGCGAATCCGGACAGAGACTATTCGGGTTGGACGGGATCCCACGTGTGTGTCACCGCAGCCACCGCCGGGCTCGCCGGCATCGTGGATCATCAACATCTGTTGGATCACCAGTTGTCAAATGGTCACTGGCACGGTTACTGGTGGGAATCGGACACGTTCGTCACCGCATTGGCTACTGAGACCCTTGCTGATGAACCTGCCCAGCTACGAGCTGCAGATTGGGCAGAGTCGATGCTGCACTCCCAGACGGAATGGAGCGCATTCGACTTAGCCAACCTGTTGGCAGTGTGCACGATTGCAGGCCGAGTGGATTCGAATGCAGCACTCATTGCACGTGACAGGCTGTTGGCCACGGCGCGTGATGACGGATCGTGGGAACCCGGTGCGGTGATGCGTGTCCCCAATCCAGACGACGTAACTCCGGATGAATCGAGTGCCTGGATTCCGGACGGATTGGTTCCGGGGTCGCTCATCCGCGATAGTCGGCGAATATTCACGACTGCAACGGTTGTATGGGCTCTTCTTCGCTGGGCGGCAGGGCACGATTGGCTTCCTGTCCGCGCAAAATGAAGGACCCGCCCACAACAACTGCAGCAGCTAGGAGAGTTGCGATAAGGCGAGTCGTTATGTCCATTTCGACGTTGTCGCCATCGATTGCGAAGAGAACGATGACCACCATGGTGATGCCTGCGACTCCAAGCGGGTAGTTGGCCCAAATGAATCCGACGGTGAGGCCAGCTGACACCGCAGCCACCAATGCCGCCTCCACACCCGTGAAGCCCAGACCGAGGGTGAACAACCCCGCAAGAGCGAGGCCGATGAGCGTTCCGACAACTCGTGCCTCTACGCGGTGCACGATCCCGCGCGTGTCTGCCCTACTTACCCAGGCAACGGTTACGGGAAGCCAGATGGCATGTGGAATGTTGGACAGCAAGGCGACAGCGACCGTGATGGTGATACTTAGACTTAAGCGAAAGCCATGGCGCATGAATGGGTCGCGTCTATCTCGCACGCCTTGAGTGAGAAGGTGCCATGGAGAGGGAGACCCTGGACTTGTCACGCTCAATTCGGGAAAGCGACGTAGGCGAAGCGTGATGACGGGGCCGAGAGTGGTGATGAACCCGCCGAGACCCATGAAGAAAGTGGATTCGAGAGTTTGGTTGGCCATTGCAGGTTCGGCGACAAATAACAAGAATGTGACCAGGGTTAGCACACCCCCCATTGCGAAGCGAGGTCCACCTTTGCCAACCGCTCCACTAGCAAACGCAACGAGTCCGGAAGCGATGATCGCGGGCCATCGGTAGTCCGAGATCAGGCTCGCAGTGAAAGTTGCGAGCATCAGCGATCCAGTGATGATGATCATCGTGAACAGACGTTGCCGCAAGGATTCCCCTGCTTCGGCCATTCCCACAAAGATGGCACCGATGGCGAAGGCGATGCCTAGGGAAGGTACTCCGGCAACCACGGACCAGATCGTTCCGACCCCGACCACGATTGACGTCCAGATAGCCCCGTACCCCAAGACTCGAGTGCGCTCAAGTCTTACGAGGGAAGACCACGAGTCACGCAGGTAAGTTCGCATCCTTGAAGTCAGAGCTACGCCTGAGCAAGTGTGAGCAGAAAGTCGCCAGCTGGATCCGTCCATTGCGCCGCAACGGTTAGTCCTACGCCGCTGAGCTCTGCCTGCACCTGATCCTTAGTGAACTTAGTGGATACCTCAGTTCGAATCCATTCACCGCTCTTGAGTGAGAATCCGGACTCTATTCCTGGAATCTCAACATCAACGTCCCTTTGAGCAACAAGGCGCATCTCAATTCGTGAGTGCTCAGGAACCCAACGAGCCTCATGGCGGAATGCTGATCTTTCAAAGTCTGTTCCAAGCGACCTATTCATCACGTCTAGAGCATTCAGATTGAATTCTGCGGTGATTCCCTGAGCATCGTCGTAGGCGTTCTCCAATCGAGACACGTCCTTGACAAGATCAGTGCCAAGCAGAAGTGAGTCACCCTCGGACAAGCTGTCGGCTACATGCTGAAGGAAGGTTCGTCGATCCTTGGGCTCGAAATTTCCGATAGTTGAACCAAGGAAAGCGATCATCCGTGGGTCGCCAGCAGGCAACTCACCCAGGTGAACCGTGAAGTCGCCAACGATTCCACGCACGTCTATGTCATCAAATTCCCTGCGCAACTGTGTGACGGCATCGCGGAGAATGGATTCGGAGCAATCGACGGGGACGAAGGCATCCAGTGTCCCTTGGGTTCGAAGTGCATCAATCAGGATTCTTGTCTTATCAGACGTTCCAGATCCGAGTTCCACCAGCACGCGCGCACCGCTCAGGGCGGCGATCTCATGTGCCCTATCGACCAAAATGGTGCGCTCTGCATTAGTAACGTAATACTCGTCAAGTTCAGTGATTCGCTCGAAGAGTTGAGACCCCTTCTTGTCATAGAACCAAACAGGCGGTGTGCTGGGCTGCGGAGAATTGAGACCGTCTCGGGTCTGGGTTTCCAGATGCTCTGCCCATTGCGATTCATCAAGGAAGACGCGCACCTCGTTGTCGCCACCGTGGTCGTCGTCGGCAGCGTCTCGGGCCAGTCTTAGTCCCGAGAAAGCCCACCGCGAAGAGGCCGGGAAGAAGTTGCGGTAACTGGTCCTTGAGTGATCCACCGGCGTTATGCAGGCGCTTCCACGCAACACGTACTGATTGACCATGAACTTGCCGTTGTATTCCCCGACGGCTCCCGGTACGGGAGCGAAACCTGGGTAAGGGGTGTAGGGGCTCGACGTCCATTGCCATACTTCGCCGAAGAACTGCGATGGGCCTGAAACGGCATGGTTGTGGCGATAATGCGGATGTACATCGCTCGCTCGCTCCGTGTCCTGGGCATTCGCTCGGGATGCGGCAACCTCCCACTCGGCTTCCGTGGGAAGACGACATCCTGCCCAACGTGCGAAAGCTTCAGCTTCGAACCAGCTGACGTGAACTACCGGGTCGAGTTCGTTGATCGGCTCTAGCCCGTTCAAGGTGAAGACGTGCCAACCGGAATTCTTCCGGACCCAGTAGAGCGGGGCTTGCCAACCCTCGCTCTTGACGGTCACCCAACCTTCCATGTGCCACAACTCATGGCGCTGGTAGCCACCATCTTCCATGAAGTCCAGCCACTGGCCACACGTGACCAGCCGATCGGCAAGCTCAAAGGGTCGCAGGTATTCGGTGTGCCGAGGACCCTCGTTGTCGAAGTGGAAGCCGTCCCCTGCGTAGCCGATCTCCCGGAGTCCGCCAGGATGCTGTGACCAGGTGATGTCTGCCACGGATCGTGCCTGGATGGCGTCCTCCAGTGATATGTCGCTGGCTTCCTTCGTGGAATACACCGGATGAAGGGGATTCCGCGAGAGGAGGTTCTTCGCATCCATGAGCAGGAGTTCTTGGTGCTGTTGCTCATGGTTGATCCCGAGAGTGACGAGGGCTTCCACCTCAGCGTCGTCTGCTTCATCCGACTCCAGTACCCGAGAGAGCGCGTCGTCCACGTACCTTCGATACGCACCGATCTCGTCGACGGATGGACGGGTGATCATTCCGCGCTCGGGCCTTGGCTGGCGCTCACCCACTGTCTCGTAGTAGCTGTTGAAAAGGAATTGATAGTTCGGATTACAGACTCGGTATTCAGGCGACCGCGTCAGGATGAATTCCTCGAAGAACCATGTCGTGTGCGCCCGATGCCACTTGGTGGGGCTGCAGTCGGGCATCGACTGCACCTGCTGGTCCTCAGGAGAGAGCGGTTGGGCCAGACTCTCCGTGTACGCGCGGACATCTAGTAAGCGGTCAAGGGCCCTTAAGCGGGTGTTCACAGTGCTTCCAGCCATTAGGTCAGGCTAGATGCACCCCCTTGCAAGTTCCAGTGAGATGCCGTCACAAGGGGAATTGCCCGCCTTTCCATGAATATTTGATCCCTTTTGCCACCAATTCCACCGACGCCTTAGGCGGGGCTACCGCGCTGCAATCCGGCTCCCATCACACTAGGGCGCCGTCTTGGCGCACGACGAATACCGCCGGCCCCTGTGCGGCCAGCCATTTGCGCATTGCCGGGGCGATCTCAGAATTCAGGGAGGCGGTGAAACCCTCAGCACCACACAAGCGGGCGAATTCAGCGAAGTCTGGATTCACCAGTGACGTCTGCCATGTCGGATACTCCGCAGCGAGTTGCTCTTTGGAGATCTTGCCTAGTGATCCGTTATCCAGCAGGAGGTGCTTAACGTTGAGCCCGTACTTGACTGCCGTCGTGACCTCCGCAAGGTATTGGCCGAAGCCGCCGTCTCCGGTGACGGCGATGACGAGTGAATCGGGTCGGGCTTGAGCGGCGCCGAGCGCGGCTGGGTAGCCGAAACCGATTGAGCCGAGGTAGCCCGACATCAGTACAGGTTGGCCCTTGCTCTCTACGTAGCGTCCGAACGAGTAAGCGTTGTTTCCAACATCCACCGTGAACACGCAGTCAGAAGGCGCTTGCTCTGAAAGTTCGGCGAAGACGGCAGCGGCACTCACGCCTCGCCCACGATCTTCAAGCTGCCTAGCGGCCTTCTCCTCACGCCAAATGTTCCATCGTTGCGCTAGTTCCTGCCGCTGGTCGATGGCGTTAGGTTCACGATCGCGAAGTCGCTCGATGAGTTCACGGACGGTGCATGTGGCGTCGCCCCACATGAGATGTTCGGCTGCTGCGAATCGACCCAAATGCGCATTGTCATCATTGATTACAATCGTGGGCTTGTAGTCCGCAATTCCGGTGTGGTTCGAAGAAGATGCTCCGATGACGATGAGCAGGTCGGACTTGTTCATGAACCACGAGGCGACCGGAGTGCCGCTGCGCCCCAATACTCCGGCAGCGCACGGGTGCGAATCCGGTATGAGCCCCTTGGCGCGGAACGTGGTGAGAATCGGAGCTCCGAGTTTTTCAGCCAAGGCCGTTATGTCGTCGCGAGCTTCCAGGGCACCCGTCCCGGCGATGATCACGGGTCTCTTCGCCAACGCAATTGACGTGGAGGCGGATTCGATTTCCTGCAGCGGGGGTCGAATCCGACCATCCGCAACTCGACCCACAGGCGTTTTGATTTGCTCGTTGGATGGCAGAGTCTGAACATCGTCGGGGAAGACGAGGTGTGTCACGCCACGTCCGTCAACGGCACGCTTAATAGCTGATGCTGTGAGCTCGGAATGGTCGCTCGCAGCGTCGAGAGTGACGGATGAAATGGCTACGTCGGAGAAGGATCCATTCAAATCCAGGTCCTGGAATGCACCGCGCCCACGTTGCGCAGAGGGTACTTGTCCGGAGAGCGCAATGACGGGAGCGTTATCCAGCATCGCGTCGTAAAGACCCGTGAGCATGTTCGTTGAGCCAGGGCCGGCGATCGCGAAGCAGGCTGCTGGTTTCCCCGTGAGCTTTCCGTATGCGCTTGCTGCGAAAGCGGCCGCGCCCTCATGACGAATTCCTATGAAGGTGAGGTCTCCGCGCTCCTCTGCGCGACGCATTGCATCAGCTAGACCTAGGTTCGAGTGCCCTACCATCCCGAAAACAGTGCGAATACCCCATGATGTGAGTGTCTCCACGACTACGTCGGCAACCGTCCGGATGTGATCCTGTGGATCCGGGATTTGCACGTAAAGCTCACCGTCGCGTGTCTGTACAGCGTAGGACGCGGGTGCGTCGTCGAATCCCGTCGGCGGGCGCCCGGTAAGTGGGCTGTAGTCGTAGCCGTGCCATGGGCACCGTAGCCACCCTTCTTCGATGGACCCTTCGCCCAGTGGCCCCCCTTGATGCGGGCACCTGTTATCAAGTGCACCGATCTCGTTCTGCCAACGGGAAATCGCACAGGCATGACCCCCCACAACAACGGTTCGTACGTGTCCCTCGTCGGGAAGCTCTTCTTTGGGTACGTGATGCCAGGTCCCCATGGGTGTAGATCTCCTCTTCGTGTTCACGGACGCGATCATCTAGACCACAGAATGGCTGTCCTAGGGCAACATGGATCAGCACAGCGGGTTACTCCAGCGAGAAGGTGAAACAGTGAACGAATTGAAGAGAACGCGAGAGTCCTTGCACGCTGTAGCGGAATGGCTGCTCGCGGGACCTCAACTAATCGCTTCTGACACCGTCCGGCTTCGTGTCTGCCCCGGTGGCTTCGCGACAACCGCTGCGCCCGCAGTTTCAGTCTTGGATGCGCAACTCCATGTATCCGGAATGTCCATTTCCATCGACGGTCACACCGTCGCCTCACTTGGTCGGGCGTTGAACATCGCTCCCGCCAGTCCGGCACCCGCGTACTCCCCGTCGAATCCCCAAGGTCCACATGTGGAACTCCGAGTGGATAGCGAGGCCTACGCTCTCATCTCCCGCTGCTACGAGTGGGGAAACCAAGCACTCCAGGCGTTCTGTCCGCAACAGACCCCGGTGCTGTGGCCGGAGCACTTCGATGTTGGTGTCTCTTGGGATGAGGTCAACTTCGGGGTAAGTCCGGGCGATGATTTTCATCCTGAGCCCTATGCGTATGTGGGTCCTTGGACACGCCGCTCTGGTGAGTTCTGGAATGCAACGTTTGGGGCTTTCCGACCAATGAGCGATCTAGCATCCCCTGACCACATCTTCCAATTCTTCGCCCAAGGAAGACGCCACGCTCAGGAAGCGTCAGTTTGAGCACTCGCTACCGAGTCTGGCGTAGAGGCTTGAGGAATTCCTCTTTGTTGTATGTGCAACTTATGCTCGACCCGTCTGGGCGAGAATGGGTCTGCTGCACGATCAGATGTCACCTACCCGTGCAGCAGACCCGTAGGCGCACGCTGCACCTCTGAGCAAAACCTTCAGGAAAATGACTCGGTGCATCGGCCCTCACGAGCCGATGCACCGAGTCATGGGCGTTTCGATTAGTTGACTGGCCGCCACAGGGAT
>JBJOIE010000102.1:0-2592 GCA_046047295.1 Actinomycetota bacterium
CTCGGTTCCGTGGCCGAGAAAAGCCGTGAGGCCCCCGGGTCTCGCGGACCTGTCCACCTTCCCCTTGCGGACAGGTCCCCGTTCTCCCGAGGGCCCCAACGAGGGGAGAAATTAGGGCTCGAAAATGCCCACGTCAACAGGAGCGGCCCTTCCAAATCGTTGACCTGTGCATGGCACTGTGGAGCACCTGGGGACACCCTGGGAACGGACTGGGGAACGTTCGGGAAAACCATGTGGATGAGCTGAGGAAGGATGCGTTCATTGGGCCAAAATGCAGGCTTTTCTCATACTCATCCTGTGGAACAAAAAAAGTTTGTGCCGGTCACCGGTGGTTCACCTAATGGTCACCGAAGGCCTGCCAGCACTGTTCGGCAGATTTGATGAGGTCCCGCACGCTCGCGTCGAGGTCGGTGGGAAGCCCATCGAGTGGAAACCAAGCCACATCCAGTGATTCACTGCTAATTACCGGCGCCTCGCGTCGGCAAATCGCAAGATATTGCACGTCCCAGTGGCGCGCTTGCTGCCCGCCACAGGGCACTGGGTGCGTATCCAGGTGGATAGGAACCGAAGTTAGCCGAATCGGGACGAGGCCAGACTCTTCGATGACCTCACGTCGCGCCGCTTCGCGCACACGTGAATCCCCAGGTTCAATGTGGCCGCCAAGTTGGAGCCATCGGCCCACCTTCGGGTGCAATGTGAGCAGGGTGCTCGTAAAACCCTCGTCGACCACGAGCGCACTTGCGGTGATGTGGCCAGGGAGGCACTCGCGCCAGACGCCAGCTGGCTGCTCATCAAGGAAGTTCAGGTACTCCGAAACGCGTTCCCCAGCCGAACTAAATTCACACAGACTCTGCACGGCGCGGTATGCATCTGCGTGGAGATCTAACGGTTTGGTCTCATCCGAGAGTTGGAGGCTCATCTGAATTCTCACCCACCGTTTCGACGAAGCCAAGCGGGTCTTCAAGCTGTTCGGCGTCGGGCAGGAAGTCAGGGTGCCCCCACAGTGCATCGCGTTTACTCTCCCCCTGCGAACTGCGAACTGCGGCGAATACCGTCCCGGCTTCGCGTGCGAGGCGAGGCCGTAATTCCATACCGATCAAAGTGCCGAAACTCTTTTCCGCTGGGCCGCCTGCTGCACGCCTGCGCCGGAAGGCCTCTTGTAGGGCGGGTGCAGACGGCATTCGGTCTCCGATCGCCCTCGTGACTACCTCGTCAACCCAGCCTTCAATGAGTGCCAGGAGCGTTTCAAGTCTGGCGAGAGCCGCTCGCTGCTCGTCTGTGGGTTCGGGCTCCACCAGACCGCCGGCCATGAGTTCCTGTAGCGCTTCCGGGTTGGAAATATCGATCCCCTGCATCGCCTCGCTCAGGCGTTGCGAGCTGACGTGCATGTGTTGTGCATATGCCTCAACAGCGCCGATTGCTCGGGCACGCAACCATGGCACGTGCGCAAAGAGTCGATCATGGGCAGACTCCCGAAGAGCCACATACAACATCACATCTTTTTCATCGATGTTGAGACCTGAGCCGAATTCGGCAACCGCACCAGCAACGATCGCGCGTGATGGTTCCTCGGTGAGCGGGATGCCAATATCGGAGGCGGAGAGAACATCGCCCGAAAGGGAGCCAAGAGCCTGCCCCAATTGCATGCTAAATGCGGCAGCCCCCAGTTTTTGAACCATACCGAGCATGGGCACGAGCATCGCTGCCATATCTGGAGTGAAGCCTTCGGGCAACATCTCTCGGACATTTTCGGGCAGTGAGTTGAGTACTGCCTGCGGATCGCTTCCCAGTGCTGGAAGGTTGTTATTCATCGCGGCGCTCATTTGTGCACCAATCGGCTCCACGATTCGCTTCCAGACGGGCATGGTGTTCACCAGCCAATCGGACTTGCACCAGGTTTGTGGCGCAGCAGCCGTGGCCGGGAAGACGGTCACCGGATCAAGCCATACATCCGCAAGGGTGCACGCTTCGGTTACCGAACGGCGCTGAGCATCGGATACCGATGGGTCACCTGCGTTGGTGATCACCCCTCGCGCAACGTCTGTCACCACCGACCACTGAACGGGACCGTCCTCGCCGCCGGACTGCAGCATGCGTCCGAGTTGCTGCAATGCCGCACCGAGGGAGTTGACGTCAAAGCCGCCGCCCGACCCACCAACACCAAAACCGAAGGGCATACCGCCCATGGGAGGAATACTCACAACACCACGCTAAGCCATCGATTCAGCTGGCACAGAAAACGGGACCCGGACAACCATGTGGTTGCCCGGGACCCGTAGGAGTCTGAACTTATGCCTTGCCCAGGATGCGCGTCACCTTGGTGCCGCACACGGGGCAAATGCCCTTCGCGAAACGACGACCATTGGTCTCCTCCACGTTGCCCGTGAATTCGCGCTTTTCCTTGCACTTCACGCAGTACGCCTCACCGGTGTAGCTCTCGGCCATGGGGCCCTCCTGTCACATCTCCCGCGCATGCGGGCGGTGGCCCTCGCCACCGACGCCCCAAGGGGCCTGAGCCCACGATAGGGGGATTCCGCTCCCATATGAGCGGGCCACGCGGTGTCCTGTGGGGATTAATCGGACATTTAGTGC
>JBJOIE010000103.1:0-3975 GCA_046047295.1 Actinomycetota bacterium
TACGCAGGGTGACTTCGGCGGCGGAGGAACTCAGCGCGGCAACTCCGTCGCCACTATGGCGTGATGCGCAGGTTCTTCGGCAGGAGATCTCGGAGCTGGTGCGCACCTGGGCGGGGCGCTCGAATAAAACCCCGGCGCAGGTGCACGTGGAATTACGCACGGTCATCCCCGGGCCCGGTAGTTCGAAGGCGAGCGTGGACGTATTAGAGGCTCGTCGGGATTACCTCCTGGGAAGGGTTGGTTAGCCCGGCACTGATAGCGTTTTCATGAGCTTCGGAAGGAAAATCATGAACCAAGACATGCGCTCGCAGATGACCTCAGGTAAGGGTTTTATCGCCGCCCTCGATCAAAGCGGTGGCAGCACTCCCAAGGCCCTCGCCCTGTATGGGGTTGACGAGTCCGCCTACTCCAATGAGCAGGAAATGTACGACCGCATCCATGAGATGCGCACCCGCATCATCACATCACCCGCCTTCACCGGCGACCGCGTGATCGCTGCGATCCTCTTTGAGAACACCATGGATCGCCAGGTGGAGGGCCAGGGCACCGCCGAGTACCTCTGGAACGTGAAGAAGATCGTGCCGATCATCAAGGTGGACAAGGGCCTAGCCGATGAAGTTAACGGTGCCCAGGTGATGAAGCCCATCCCCGATCTTGATGCGCTGCTTGCCAAGGCCGCTGGACATGGTGTGTTCGGTACCAAGATGCGCTCGGTCATCAAGTCTGATGACGCGGCCGGTGTGAAGGCGGTGGTGGATCAGCAGTTCGAAATCGGCAAGCAGATCCTCGCCGCAGGCCTGGTGCCCATCATCGAACCCGAGGTGGACATCCACAGCGCTGATAAGGCGAAAATCGAAGGAATGCTGCGCGATGCACTGCTCGCGGGCCTGGACTCACTCGGTGCTGATCAGCAGGTGATGTTCAAGCTCACGCCGCCTTCGGAAGCGGGCTTCTACCAGGAACTCATCGACCATCCCAAGGTGATGCGCGTTGTCGCACTCTCCGGTGGTTATAGCCGTGATGAAGCCTGCCGCATGGTGTCTGAGAACCCGGGCCTGATCGCCAGCTTCTCGCGTGCACTCACCGAGGGGCTGTCCGCTCAGCAGTCGGATGCGGATTTCAATTCCACGCTGGATGCCACGATCGAGCAGATCTACCAGGCCTCGATCACCTGATCACCCCTTAATTGGAGTGCAGTAAAGATGACGATAGGTGTCGACCTCCTCGATGGTCCGCCCCCCACGTTGCTCCCGGAAGATCCGGCCGCACGTGAATTAGCACAGGGGCGCTCCGTTGAGGAGGTCGTTGCTTCTTTTCCCACGAGTTCCCTTGCGTGGGCGGTGCTTTCTGATGATGCGTGGGCCCAGCATCGGGTTCTGGAGTCGTACGCATTTGCTCGCGTGGGCTACCACCGCGGCCTTGACGCATTGCGCCGAAATGGCTGGAAGGGACACGGCCCGGTTCCCTGGTCGCATGAACCCAATCAGGGATTTCTACGTTGCCTGCGCGCGCTACATCGCGCTGCCGAATCCATCAACGAATCCGATGAAGTGGAACGCATTGATGCGTTCATGACCGATTGCGATCCGGCAATTCCGCGCTAGTGACACACTGTCATCCATGCGAGTAGGCGTTATCGGGGCCGGAATAAGCGGCATTGCCTGCGCCACTCGTCTCCTAGACCAAGGCCACGATGTGCACATCTTTGATCGTGGGCGGCGCATCGGTGGGCGCATGGCATCGCGCACATTGCGTGATACGAAAACGGACTTCGATGGGCGAGTGGTTGATTACGGAGCCTCGTACTTCACCATAAGTTCGAATGACTTCCGTGCGGCTATGGCTCCACTCCTGGAATCGGGAATCGTACGCGAGTGGACAGACACGTTCCACGTTGCCGAGCCTGAGGGAATCATCGGCGTTAAGACCGGACCGATGCGTTATGCAGCGCCCGGCGGATTGCGCACCGTGGTGGAGGCACTAGCTGAGCCCCTACCCACATCTGCATGTACCTTCCCGCATGAAGTGGAGCGCGTAGAAGCCTCACCGTCTAAATACTCGATTGACGGACAACCCTTTGACGCGGTAGCCATGTGTGTTCCGGTACCGCAGGCGGGTAAGTGCATGGCTGCGGATCTGCTACCGCCGCGGGTGAACGTATGGGAACCGGTCATCGCGGTGACGATGGTCTTTGCCAACCGGACGTGGCAGGAGTTGGACGGGGTCTTCGTCAACGATGATCCGGTGATCACGTGGATTGCGGATGACGGCAGCCGCAGGGGAGATGGTGCACCCGTAGTGGTGGCTCACGTCAATCCTGTCTTGGCCGCTGGGCACCTGCAGGATCCGCCGGCCGTCATCCCATTCGCCATCGCAACCGTGCGCAAAGTCCTGGGCATCTCGGAATACCCGGACTGGTCCTGGGCCCATCGATGGTCCTTAGCCAAGCCACTGCCCGTTCCCGGGCCCCCGGATGTGCCGCGAAGTTGGATTCACCCGCACATGCGGCTTGGCTTTGCCGGTGACGCATTCAGTGCTGAGCCTCGGGTGGAGGCCGCCTGGCTTTCTGGTACCGAATTAGGGGATTTGCTGATCCGATAGCCTTGCCCCTCGTGCCTGGGATCGTGCTCCTCGGAGCCCAATGGGGAGATGAAGGTAAGGGCAAAGCCACTGACCTTCTCGGTGATCGCGTTGACTACGTAGTCCGCTATCAGGGTGGTAATAACGCAGGTCACACGGTGGTCATCGGCGACCAGAAGTATGCACTCCACCTGTTACCGAGTGGCATCCTGAGCCCCGACGTGGTTCCGGTCATTGGCAATGGCGTGGTGGTGGACCCAGCCGTACTCCTTGAAGAAATTCGCGGACTCAATGAGCGTGGCGTGGACACGTCCAAGTTGTTACTCAGCGCGAATGCCCACCTCATCACGAGTTATCACGTGACCTTGGACAAGGTCACCGAGCGATTCCTTGGAAAGTCGAAGATCGGCACAACCGGGCGCGGTATCGGACCCACCTACTCGGACAAGATCGCACGCATCGGTATTCGCGTCCAGGATCTCTTTGATGAAGGGATCCTGCGCCAGAAGGTAGAAGGCGCGCTGCTGAACAAGAACCAGGTTCTAGTGAAGGTGTTCAATCGGCGCGCATTAGATGTGGACGCCATCGTGGACGACCTTCTCCAGTACGCGGAACCACTTGCGCCGATGGTGCGAGATACCGCATTGATTCTGAACCAGGCACTTGATGAGGACAAGGTGGTGCTACTCGAGGGTGGTCAGGGCACCTTGCTCGATGTGGATCACGGCACCTACCCATTCGTCACTTCGAGTAATCCCACCGCAGGCGGTGCATGTACGGGCAGCGGCATTGGGCCCACCCGCATTACGAGGGTCATTGGAATTTTGAAGGCCTACACAACGCGCGTGGGATCGGGACCCTTCCCCACGGAACTCTTCGATGAAGACGGTGAGCGTCTTCGCTCGGTGGGCGGGGAGGTGGGTGTGACCACCGGTCGCAATAGACGCTGTGGCTGGTTTGATGCGCCGATTGCCCGTTATGCAACCCGGGTGAATGGGCTCACGGACATCTTCCTCACCAAACTTGATGTGCTCACCGGCTTCGAGCGCATTCCGGTGTGCGTTGCCTATGACGTGGATGGCGTGCGCTCGGACGAAATCCCCATGACGCAAACAGAGTTCCATCACGCAAAGCCCATTTATGAATACCTGCCTGGTTGGTCTGAGGACATCTCCGCGGCGCAATCGGTGGAGGAACTTCCGGTGAACGCCCGCGCGTATGTGAAATTCCTGGAAGAAGTATCCGAAGCACCGATTAGTGCCATCGGTGTTGGCCAGGATCGGAACGCCACAATCTCCGTGCGCGATCTCATCAACTAGTGCACCCATGACTTCCTTCTTCGATCTCACAAGCGAGTTCGACGATCGTGGCCATCGTGTTGGCGTTCCCGTTCAA
>JBJOIE010000104.1:0-3034 GCA_046047295.1 Actinomycetota bacterium
GAAGTGGAACTCATTCCGCAGGGCACCCTGGCCGAGCGATTGCGAGCTGGCGGCGCCGGTATCCCCGCGTTCTTCACGCCTGCGGGTGTGGGCACCGCTGTTGCCGAGGGCGGAATGCCGCTGCGCTACGCATCGGATGGCAGCGTGGCCCAGGCATCACCACCGAAGGAAACGCGCACCTTCGATGGTCGCGACTATGTCCTAGAGCGTGGCATCGTGACCGACTATGCACTGGTGCGAGCCTCGCGCGGTGATCGGCACGGGAACCTCATCTTCGATAAGTCCACGCGAAATTTCAACCCGCTGGCTGCTTCTGCAGGTCGGATCACCATCGCCGAGGTTGAGGAACTCGTCGAACCAGGGGAGCTTGATCCCGCCTGCATTCACACTCCCGGAGTGTTCGTCCAGCGTGTTGTTGTGCTGAACCCCGAGCAAGTAGCGGCAAAGCGCATCGAGCGCAGAACCACCAGGGAGGGCTGATGGCCTGGAATCGCGATCAGCTCGCCGCCCGGGTGGCCGAAGAACTCTCCGATGGGCAGTACGTAAACCTAGGTATCGGGCTCCCCACCCTCGTTCCCAATCATGTGCCCGCTGATATCACCGTGGTGCTCCAGAGCGAGAACGGCATTCTCGGCACTGGTCCATATCCCACAGATGATGCGGTTGATGCCGATCTCATCAATGCCGGCAAGGAAACAGTCACCGTATTACCTGGGTCCTCCTACTTCGATTCTGCGGCGAGTTTCGGAATGATTCGCGGTGGACACATCGATGTTGCCGTACTGGGGGCGATGCAGGTATCCCAGACCGGCGATCTCGCAAACTGGATGATCCCCGGCAAGATGGTTAAAGGCATGGGCGGCGCCATGGATCTCGTTCATGGCGCAAAGAAGGTGATCGTGATGATGGAACACACGGCCAAGGATGGTTCTCACAAGATTGTTGAATCCTGTTCCCTGCCCCTGACCGGCAAGGGTGTGGTTCACCGAATCATCACCGATCTCGGAGTAATAGATGTGACCCCCGCGGGCCTTGTTCTGGTTGAGACCGCGCCTGAGGTCAGTGAGGCAGATATCCGCGCGGCAACAGGTGCACCACTACTTTCGGGGAACTGAAATGGAGGCATGGATGAAGTTCATCGCAACCGGTGCAGTACTGGTGATGGCTCTCGTTCTCACCGGCTGTTCGATCACCATCACCGCCACGGATCCCGATGGTGCCTCGGCAAACGCCGAGACTGCAGCGCCACTGACCGAAGAGGAAGTCGTCGCAGACACGAACACCAAGATTTACGATTTCTGTGTTCTCGAAGCGGTGGGCAGCCTTGATCTCCTTTCCTTGATGGAAGATGAAACTGCTGTCGCAATTGCTGATGGAATTGAAACCTCCATCAATAATCAAGAGGCCACAGCCGAAGAGGCCGATCTCTGCACACAGGCGTGGGTAGACACCCTCGCCGAAGCTGGGCTCACCTACGACCCCGCAACTGGTGAGGTCAGCGGGGCGATCACCAATATTCCCGAGGCTGGTCCGGCCGACGACCTCAACCTGGAGTAAGACCTGCGCACGTAGTTCCTACGGATAGGAGTAATCATGACTTTCAGCCCAGCCACCTGGCAGGACACACTTCCCGGCAAACCCGAACCCTACTTTCTCGATGCTGGGGAGGGTGAACGTTCGGTCGTCTTCGATCAACTGTTCACGGTCTTACTGTCAGCCGAGGAGACCAACAATCAGTTCGGCGCATTCGTGATGGAGGCGAAGAAGGGGCAGTTGATCCCGGCGCACAGTCACGTCAAGGACCATGAGACTTTCTACGTGGTTGAGGGTTCCCTCAAGCTGTTTCTCGAGGATCATGAAGGCAATCAGGTAAGCCGAGTGCTCAATGAGGGTGACTTCGCCTTCGTACCCGCGACGTACATCCATGCCTTCCGCGTCGATGCTCCCTACGTAAAGGTCTTCGGCGCCTGCACAGCCGGCTTTGAACGCTTATTCCACGATCTCGGTCAACCCACCGACGACACTGGCGCGCCGGATATTCCATTCATTCCCCCGATGGAACAGATGCAAGCGGCTTTCAAGAAGTTCGGAAACATCCCAAAGCTTGACCAGCAGTGGGAGGAATAGCCTCCCCGGGGTGGATTGATATCCACGCCCATTTCACTACCCCGGAGTACATAGCGGCTGCCTCCGCCGCTGGCTACGGCAACCCCGATGGCATGTCTGGATATCCACAGTGGTCAGTTGAGGACCACCTTGCGCTCATGGATGCCAACGGCATCGAGCGCGCCGTGCTCTCCATGTCATCCCCTGGAGTGCACTTCGGCGATGATGCCGCCGCCACAGCGCTAGCGCGCGAAGTCAACCTTGTAGCGCACGCGGCGATCGTGAGCCATCCCGACCGATTCGCATCGTTTGCGAGCCTGCCGCTGCCGGCACTACCTGAGTCCGTCCACGAACTCGTGTTTTGCATGGATGAACTCGGATTCGCCGGAGTTGTGCTCGAATCCAACGCGCACGGCGTCTACCTAGGGAATCCACGTATGGATCCGATCTACGCCGAGCTGAACGCGCGTCGAGGCATCCTCTTCATACATCCGACCACCCCCGCCTGCGGAGAGATCACCGCCCTTGGTCGGCCACGTCCCATGATCGAGTTCCTCTTCGATACCGCACGAACCGTTACCGATCTGATTCTCACCGGCATGATGGATCGCTTCCCCGAAATGTCGATCGTGGTTCCGCACGTGGGCGGGGTCTTGCCATTGATCGCTGATCGCATTCAGGGATTCATGCGTATTTTTGGAGATCCTGATGTTCCTACGCCGGATGTGTATGCAGCGTTGCGCCGTTGCTATTTCGATCTGGCCGGGGATCCGTTTCCGCGAATGCTTCCTGCGCTGCTCACCATCGCCAACAAGGAAAACATTCTTTATGGCACCGACTATCCATGGACGCCAGCTCCTGGAGTATCCAAGCGGGTCGAGGCCATAGAAGCGGATTCATCCGAGTGGCGCACCTCTACGAGCAATGC
>JBJOIE010000105.1:0-7538 GCA_046047295.1 Actinomycetota bacterium
GACGTAGCAGCTGCAGGTGCGCCTATTGGCTTGGAATATCGGGCGCGGCAACTGGGCATGGTGGCCAGTCAAACTCCTGTTTTCATTACCGTTCCCGATGGGCGCGTACTCGGAAAGGTGCGCCCTGCACCGGGGAGTGCTTCGCAGACAGCCGCCCGTATTACCGCCCCCGAAGGATTCACTGCTGCCATCTCGGAACTTCCCACAACGATTGCAGCTTCCCAGGGCCTACCCCAGGCACAAACTGCTCTTACGGGTGAGGATGTCCTCTGGCGCGAACTTGCTCCCACATTCCTCAGGGTTCCCGGCGCGCCATTGGTCGCCTCCGCTGAGGTTGGCATAGACGATCAGCTCATGGGTGAATTGGTGACCCGCTGACATGGGAACCCGTACAGCCAGACGTCCTCCTGCGCAAGTGCGTAAGGAACTAGGAAAGACCCCTCTACTAGCGCGACCCATTCGACTGAGCGACGTTAACCGCCGTGGTGCGGCACTGCTGATTGCGACAGCCGTCATTCTTTCGGTCTTTGCGGCGAGACTCGTGGAACTACAGGTATTTCGGGGGGAAAGCCTGGCTGCGGCCGCACTCGGTCAGCGCTTGAAGACGACAGAACTTCCGGCACTTCGTGGCACCATCATGGACTCTGATGGCGCTCCGCTTGCGGTTACCGTCGAAGCGCGCAACATCACGGTGGATCAGACCCTGATCAGCGATCCCAATACCGTTGCAATCCAGCTTGCACCCCTCCTGGAAATGGAGACCGCAGAGCTGGAGCAGAAGCTCACCGGGGATCGTCGGTTTGCTTATGTGGCGAAGGCCATTACTCCCGAAACCTGGAATCGAATCTCGGATCTAGATCTCCCGGGAATCTTTAGCGAGGTTACTTCGCGCAGGGTGTACCCAGCGGGAGAGTTAGCCGCCAACGTTGTGGGATTTGTTGGTGGTGAAGGATTTGGTCTGGGTGGCGTTGAGTACGCATTCGACGAGGAGCTCTCTGGTACACCGGGCTCGCAAACCTATGAACGCGGTCCGGGTGGACGAGTGATTCCCACCGGAAACGTCGAGCGCGTCGATGCCACCCCTGGCGCAAACGTCCAACTCACAATTGATCGAGACATCCAATTCGTTGCCCAGGAAGCCATCAGCGAGACAGTCCGCAAATCACGTGCGGAGAGCGGCACCGTTGTGGTGATGGATCCCAAGACCGGGAATATCGTGGCCTTAGCCACGGCGCCCACGTTCAATGCGAATGATCCCGGTGCAGCTCCTGAGGCTCATCGAGGTAATCGGGCGGTAACCGACGTTTTTGAGCCTGGATCAACAGGCAAATTGATGACGCTTGCCGCTGTTGTGAATGAAGGTAAGGCCGATCCCTACACAGTGATCAAGGTTCCTTCCAGTCTTCGTCGCGGAGATAAAGCATTTAAGGACCACACTCCGCATGGCACCCTACGGTTGACCCTCAGCGGGATCATGGCTCAGTCAAGCAACATGGGAACTATTCTTGCAGCCGAGCGAATCGGTGAAAATAAGTTGTATGAATACATGAAGAAGTTCGGTGTTGGTGAACCATCAGGAATTGGATTACCTGCTGAAGGCATCGGATATATCCCACCAGTGGATAATTGGTCGCCCACCTCGTTCCCCACGATCGCCTTCGGTCAAGGATTGAGCACGAGCGCGATCCAAGCTACAAACGTGTTCGCCACCATCGCAAACGACGGTTTGCGCAATGCGCCACGTCTCGTTGACCAACTCACCACCGTTGATGGGCAGGTCATCACCCCGGAGACCCCCGCACCAGTTCGCGTGGTCTCTAAGAACACCTCGGCACAGGTGCTCGCCATGTTGGAAACAGTCGTCGGGCCCGGAGGCACGGCGCCAATGGCCAAGGTGCCCGGATATCGAGTTGGCGGCAAGACGGGTACTGCGCAGTATGTGGACCCAGCCTGCGGCTGCTATAACGGAGATGTGGTTGCTTCATTCATTGGTGTTGCGCCGGTTGATGATCCCCAACTCGTGGTCGGAGTTTTTGTCTCGCGTCCAAAGGCGGGCCGTTATGGTGGGCAGCTCGGTGGCCCAGTCTTCAAGCGCGTGATGACCTACGCTCTGCAGAGTCTGCAGATTCCGCCCACCGGCACTAAGCCGCCGCGGATCCCGCTCAGCGCTAAGGGCTAGCCATGGATTTTGCAGCACTGGTTGCGCAGACGGATGGTCACCTCGTCACGGACGTCCCAACATGCGAGGTCGTGGGGATTGGCCTCGATTCGCGGGGCATTGAGCCCAGCTTCATTTACGCAGCTTTGCCCGGTCATCGAACTCATGGGATGCGTTACGTTGATCAGGCACTGCAGCGTGGTGCTAGTGCACTCTTAACGGATCAAGCAGGTCTGGCGATGCTGCCAGCGGGAGTCGGCGTACCGGTGGCTGTATACGAGCATCCACGTGAGGCGGTTGCACAGCTCGCTGCATTGCTCGCGGATCAGCCGGCGAAGAAGCTCACTTTGATAGGCGTAACTGGAACGAACGGGAAAACATCAGTTTCCTGGATGATTCATGCTGGATTGATCGCAGGAGGTCAGGCGGCTGGCCTCATTGGCACTTTAGGTGTGCGCATTGGTGATTCAGTGGTTCAGCATCCGCGCACCACTCCTGAAGCCCCCGATCTCAATCGAACCTTCGCACTCATGACGCAACAGGGCGCATCGCATGTGGTCATGGAGGTTTCGAGTATCGCTGTTGAGGAAAGCCGCGTACATGGCCTCCATTTTGATACCGCAATATTCACAAATCTGAGCCATGACCACCTCGACTACCACGGAGACATGGAAACCTACTTCGCGGCCAAGGCAGCACTCTTCGATCCACGGGTGAGTGAACGAGGAATAGTTGTCATTGATGATTCCTGGGGCAAGCGCCTAGCCGAACAGGCAACCATTCCCATCATTCGCGTGTCCTTGGGAGGATCACAAGCTGAGTGGTATCGGGCGGCTGATGCTGGGACTAGATGGATTTACGGACCAGAGGTACGCGTTCCAATCCCGGCGTTCATGCCGGAATTCTCAATTGTCAATTACATGTGTGCGTTAGCTGCTCTTCAGCTCCAAGGAATTGAGATCGCGCGTGTAGCGCCGCAAGTCGCGGCAGTGAGCGTGCCCGGACGCTTGCAGCCTGTAGCGAATACGCGCGGACTGAACATCATCATTGACTATGCCCACACCCCCGATGCGGTGGAGCGCATTCTTGCTGATCTGCTTCCCCTCACGACAGGAAGACTCATCACGGTGATTGGTGCAGGTGGCGAACGCGATGCTGCAAAGCGAATTCCGATGGGTAAAGCCGCCGCACAACATAGTTCGGTTGTGGTGATTACGGATGACAACCCGCGTTCGGAGGAGCCAGGGGAGATCCGCGCTGCTATACGCGCGGGGGCCCTGCAAGTCAATGAGACTCACGTGGAGGAAATCCCTAACCGAGCAGACGCCATTCGCATGGCTCTTGAGTTCGCCGAACCTGGTGACACTGTTGCGATCTTGGGTAAAGGCGCCGAGGACTACCAGGAGATCGGTTCCGTACGGGTGCCATTCAGCGATGAGGCGACCGTTCGGACTCTCCTACGGGAGATGACATGATCGCGATGCGCCTGGATGTAATAGCCAGTGGGATGGGCTTGACCTACGTCACTTCAGGGATTGCTCCTGAAGTGACAGGAATTTCCATTGATAGCCGAACAACTGAGCCCGGCGACCTCTTTGTGGCAATACCTGGGGCGCGGGTTGATCCACATGAACTCGTGGCTGATGCAATTGCACGTGGCGCAGTCGCGGTGGTGGTGCAGCGCGCCATTAACGTTGTAGGCGCTCCTGTTCTGCGTGTACCGAATTCGCTGGATTTTCTAGGGGCACTTGCGCACTGGTATCGAACAACACATCTCACATGCAAGGTTTTGGCCATCACTGGATCATCGGGGAAGACCACCACCAAAGACCTTCTGGTTCAAATTTGCCAGGGCGCGGGTGTCACGGTTGGTGCACGTGGTTCATTCAATACCGAGGTGGGGGTGCCACTCACAATTCTGAGTGCAGATCGAGATACCGAATATCTCGTACTTGAAATGGGTATGCGTGGACTTGGGCATATCAAGTACCTCGTGGAATGTGCTGAGCCCACCATTGGCATCGTCCTCAACGTTGGGCAAGCCCATCTCGGCATGCTGGCGAATGACAGAGAGATCGCCCAAGCGAAGTCTGAGATGGTAAGTGCGTTGAGTGAGTCGGCCACTGCTGTCGTGAATGGCGATGATCCGGCTTGTCGCGCGATGATTCCTCTAGCGCCGGGGCAGTGTGTGGTTTTTGGCGAAACACGTGAAGCAGATGTGCAATTGCAGGACGTAGCGATTGATGATCAAGGGAGGCCCAGTTTTCGACTCGTCTTCGCTGATGGCACCCGTACGAGCACCATTCAACTCCCGTTGGTCGGTGAACACATGGCAATGAATGCGGCGGCGGCCGCGGCGGCCGCGTGGACGGTCGGCATTGAACCTGCGCTCATTGCGGAACGGCTGTCACATGCCGAACAACTATCCGCTATGCGGATGGCGGTGACCCGCACCAATGACGGGGTCATCGTTATCAACGATGCCTATAACGCGAATCCACAATCAATGAGGGCGGCTCTTCGGGCGCTCAAGGCCATCCGCACCACTGGTCGAACCTGGGCTGTGTTGGGCGAAATGCTCGAGCTTGGCCCAGCAAGCATGGAACTCCACGATGAAATCGGCCGGCTTGTTGTCCGGTTGGATATCTCGCGGCTGGTATGTGTGGGCGAGGGCACCAGGGTGATGCACTTGGCGGCGAGTAATGAGGGTTCCTGGGGCCAGGAGTCAATATGGTTGCCGGATGCCGCTACAGCCATCGAGCACCTGCGCGCCAATCTGGCACCGGGCGATGTTGTGCTCGTGAAAGCCTCGCGAAGCATAGGACTAGAGCAGGTTGCTGAGGCGCTCCTGGAGGCCAAAGAATGAGGCTCGTAGCGATTGCGATGGTGATCGCAACCCTCATATCGCTTCTGGGCACTCCGCTGCTGATTCGATTCCTGGCCAGGCACGGGTACTCCCAAGCGATTCGCGCGTCAACAGAAACGGAGCTCTACCCGGCTCACGAAGGCAAACGGGGAACGCCATCCATGGGTGGCCTGGCCATTCTGGTGGCAGTGATTGCGAGTTACCTGCTCACCCATGCAATCACCTGGCGGCCGATGTCCTTGTCGGGAGTCTTGGTTCTCTACCTCATGCTGGGCCTTGGCCTGGTGGGTTTGGCCGATGACTACCTGAAAATCTTCAAACAACGAAGCACGGGACTTCGGGCCCGGACCAAGCTCGTAGGACAGGCCGCAGTAGCACTGAGTTTTGCTTTCCTGTCGGTTCAGTTCCCGGATGAGCAGGGTCAGACAGCTGCCTCCATGGCCATATCTTTCGTCCGAGACACACCACTCGTCCTACCTCTTGGACTCTTCCTGGTGTGGGTGTGGTTCCTTGTCACCGCAACAACTAACGGGGTGAACCTCACCGATGGACTTGACGGGCTCGCCGTTGGTGCGTCGGTGGCAAGTTTCCTTGCCTACGTGCTCTTGAGTATCTGGCAGTACGGCCAGAATTGCGCATTCGAGCAGACTCCTTTCTGTTACAACACGCAAAGCCCACTTGATCTCGCCATCGTTGCGGCGGCAGCCGCGGGAGCCTGCTTTGGATTTCTATGGTGGAACACGGCACCGGCAAGAATCTTCATGGGAGACACAGGCTCATTGGCACTCGGTGGGGGTATCGCAGGCCTGGCAATAATGACGCGGACGGAGCTTCTGCTTCCTCTAATTGCCGGGTTGTTCCTGATCATCTCCGTCTCCGTCATCCTCCAGGTTGGCTCGTTCAAACTCACGGGTAAGCGTGTCTTTCGAATGGCACCCCTCCACCATCATTTCGAAATGAAGGGTTGGCCTGAGATTCAGATCGTTGTTCGATTCTGGATTGTTCAAGGAGTGCTCGTGGGTGCAGGTTTAGGGATCTTCTACGCAGAGTGGGTTCGGGCGTAGTGGAGGCGGAGAGTCGCGGTATCAGTTCTGCCCATCGCGAATCAGATTGGTCGCAGTGGCTCGTGGGGGTCGCCGGCCTCGGCGTGGCCGGATATGCGGCCGCTGATGCACTACTTCAGTTGGGAGCGAGAGTTCGAATAATTGATTCGGGTTCAAGCGGCCACGTTGCTCAGCGGGCAGAGATCCTCGGTGCCCTCGGAGCGGAGGTTGCCCTTGGTACAGATGCCGATGGGACGGACGCTTACACAGACTTCCTGGAAGGTCTTGATGTCCTGGTGGTATCGCCCGGCCTGCCACCAGCGCACCCGTGGATCGCTCGCGCCTTGGAAACGGGGATTCCGGTGTGGGGTGAGCTTGAGCTGGCATGGCGCCTTCGCAAGAGCGCCGGGGCTGCCGAGTGGTTGTGTGTCACTGGAACAAATGGGAAAACAACGGCGACCTTGATGCTTGAGAGTATTTTGCGAGCAGATGGTTTGCGCGTGCGCTCAGCTGGCAATATCGGTAACTCACTGATCGACGTGGTGATGCACGAGGAACTTGATGCCATCGCAGTTGAAGTGGGTGCGCCGCAACTGCCATTTGCGTTCTCCCTAGAGCCACTGGCTGCAGCCTGCATCAATATTGCGGAGGATCACATTGATCACTTCGGTTCCTTCGATGCTTATCGTGAAGCCAAAGCGCGTGTCTACCGGAATTGTCGGCGTGCGGCGGTCTATAACGAAGATGAGCCCTTAACGCGCACGATGGTTGAAAATGCCGATGTCTTAGAAGGTTGCCGAGCCGTCGGGATCACCCGTGGTGTTCCAACTGTTGGCAACCTAGGCGTGGTTGAGGGCCTTCTGGTTGACCGAGCCTTCATAGCGGAGCGGGCCGACTCCGCGGCAGAACTCGCTGAAGTTGCGGTTATTCATCCGGCCGCACCCCACAATGTCACGAATGCTCTCATTGCGGCGGCCTTAGCCCGCGCCGCTGGAGTGTCCAGTGAGGCGGTGCGCAATGGGCTCGCCTCCTTCACGCCAGCACGGCATCGAATTGCTCACGTAGCTGATGTCAATGGCGCGCACTATGTGGATGATTCGAAAGCCACGAACACCCATGCGGCCCTCGCATCCATGCAGGCATATCCGAGGGTGGTCTGGATCGCGGGGGGTTTAGCGAAGGGCCAGGAGTTTGATGAATTCGTGCAGGAGGTTAGAAATCGCCTGGTCGGTGTGGTCCTGATCGGCCGCGATCGGGGCGTTATTGCCGCCGCGATGGCCCGACACGCCCCACAAGTCCCGGTAATCGAGATAACCGGCACCGAAACTACTGTCATGTACCAGGCAGTCACGAGCGCGGCGACCCTCGCTGGGCCCGGGGACACCGTGCTTCTCGCGCCCGGCTGTGCCTCGTGGGACATTTTCCGCGATTACGCGGAGCGTGGAGATCTTTTCGCTGCTGCCGTCGCGGA
>JBJOIE010000106.1:0-8054 GCA_046047295.1 Actinomycetota bacterium
GGTGTGGACACGGTGATCATCGACACGGCCGGGCGGTTGCACACCAAGACTGGCCTCATGGATGAACTGGGCAAGGTCAAGCGCGTGGTAGAGAAGCGCAGTTCGGTAGATGAAGTGCTCCTCGTTCTCGATGCCACAACGGGGCAGAACGGCCTTGCACAGGCCAAGGTCTTTGCCGAAGCCGTTGATGTGACGGGCATCGTCCTCACCAAGCTAGACGGAACGGCGAAGGGTGGCATTGTGGTTGCTGTTCAGCGCACGCTGGGGGTTCCCGTCAAGCTCGTTGGCCTCGGCGAGGGTCCAGATGACCTTGCACCCTTTGAGGCTGAAGAGTTCGTCGACGCACTTATTTCGTAACACGCCCGTAACTCGGGGCGCCGTATGTCACCTGATGGAAATACAGATCACGATCACTTGAAACCGTAGAGCACCACTGTGCGCCTATCGCGACACGAACACGTGACGCATGGGTGAGAGACACGGAGGTGGTGATCAAGTGGAATCCGTACTGAGTGCGGGAGATACGTCGTGGGTGCTGACGTCAGCAGCCCTTGTGCTCCTGATGATTCCTGGATTGGCGTTCTTTTACGGGGGAATGGTCCGCAGCAAGTCGGTGCTGAACATGCTCATGATGGTGATGTCAGCGCTCTTCGTCGTTGGGGTGCTGTGGATTATTTTCGGATACTCCCTTGCTTTCGGAACGTCCAACAACGGCCTTTTCGGCAACCCCACCGAGTACCTCGGCCTTGAGGGGCTGATGGCCGATGATCCTGAGGCCGTGCTCCCCGTGATGGCATTCGTGGCCTTCCAGGCAATGTTTGCTTGCCTGACCGTGGGTCTTATCGCAGGCGCGATTCCTGATCGGATGAAGTTTGGCGCATGGATCATCTTCGGCGCCATTTGGGCGGTCATCGTGTACTTCCCGGTTGCCCACTGGGTGTGGGCTCCCGGCGGCTGGATCTTCGAACTGGGAGTCATTGACTTCGCCGGTGGAACTGCCGTCCACATCAACGCCGGCGCCGCAGCACTCGCTTTGGCGCTGATCGTGGGTCGTCGTGTGGGCTGGCCCAAGACCCCGATGCGGCCGCATAATCTGACTCTGGTCATGCTTGGGGCTGGATTGCTGTGGTTTGGCTGGTTCGGATTCAATGCTGGCTCGGCGCTGGCGGCAAACAACACCTCGGCAGTGGTCTTCATTAACACCTTTGCTGCCACCTGTGCAGCGGCCATTGGCTGGCTGGTGGTGGAGAAGATCCGCGATGGTCACATGACATCACTGGGTGCAGCCTCGGGTGTGGTAGCTGGCCTGGTGGCCATTACGCCAGCATGCTCCGCGGTGAGCCCGATCGGCGCGCTCATTCTTGGCGTCATCGCAGGTGTTCTTTGCGCACTTGCCGTTGGGCTTAAGTACCGCCTTGGCTACGACGATTCCCTCGACGTAGTGGGAGTGCACCTCGTTGGCGGACTTGTGGGAACCTTGCTCATTGGCTTCCTCGCCACCGAAATCGCTCCGGCCGGTGTGAACGGATTGTTCTACGGTGGGGGAACCGAGCAGTTGGGTAAGCAGGCAATCGGCGCATTCGCGGTGCTCTTCTACTCACTGATCGTGGCTGCCGTTATCGCCTTCGTTATCAAGGCCGTAGGCGGCATACGAGTAAGCAAGGACGTTGAGGTGGGCGGCATAGATCTCGCTGAACACGCAGAAAGTGCTTATGAGCTAGGTGAAGCCGGCGGTGGCGGAGTATTTGCCGGCGTGGGCCACGCAGCACGCAACAAGGTGGAGGAGTAGAGATGAAACTCATCACAGCAATCATCAAGCCTTTCAAGCTTGACGACATCAAGACCGCACTCGAGGCAATCGGAGTCCAAGGGATGACGGTTTCGGAGGCTTCTGGATTTGGTCGCCAAGGTGGTCACACCGAGGTGTACCGCGGAGCTGAATACACGGTGGATCTCATTCCCAAGGTCCGTGTCGAAGTCCTTGTTGATGATGGCGCCGCGGATCAGGTTATTTCCGCCATCGTCTCGGCGGCTCACACGGGCAAGATCGGTGATGGGAAAGTCTGGTCCGTTCCCGTGGATACGGTGGTGCGTGTGCGCACGGGGGAGCGAGACGCTCAGGCCATCTGACCGACCGCAAGGACTCCCAATGTCACCTTCCGTGCAGCCTTATGCCGATCGGATCGACCTGCTTCGGCGCTCTGCTCTCACTGGGGCAGAGCGCCGAAGCGCGCTGTCGCAGATCACTGATGGCTGGCTTCACGAACTCTTTCGCGAAGCTACTGCGGAATTGGACGGAACTAGGTTCGCCCTCGCTGCCGTAGGCGGCTATGGGCGAGGTGAACTCAATGAACGCAGCGATCTCGATCTAATTCTCCTCCACACGGCAAGCGCTGGCGATGCTGCGGCAGTAGCGGAAAAGCTGTGGTATCCGATCTGGGATGCCCACCTGTCACTCGATCACAGTGTCCGCACTCCTGCTGAGGCGCGAACCATTGCGCATAGTGATGTGCGTGCCCTGCTTGGAATGCTTGATGTCCGCGTGATTGCAGGTGAGGCGCGGCTTGGTGAGCAGGTTCGAGTCTCCGTTCTCTCTGATTGGCGTGCCCAGGGAGCTCGTTCACTACACCGATTAAGAGAACTCGTGGATGAGCGCCGATCGCGTTCCGGTGACCTTGCGCAACTTCTAGAGCCCAATGTGAAAGAGAGCTACGGCGGACTTCGGGAAGCCACAATCGTGCGAGCAATCGCAGCATCTTGGTTAGTGGACATCCCGCATACGCCGTGGCCGCAACAGGTGTCTTACCTACTTGATGTTCGTGACGCACTCCACGCTGAAACATCCGGCGATGTTCTCGTCATGCAATTCCAAGATGCAGTAGCCCAGCGCATGGGATTGTCTTCGGCAGATTCACTTCTGCGTGAGGTCTACCTGGCTGCGCGATCCATCGCCTATGTCAGCGATGTCGCGTGGTCGCGAGTCGCGAGGCAAAGTCGGGGCATTGCCCCCATCGCATCCAAGGTCTTGCGGCGCAGGGGCCCTCAACGGGTGCCACTCGCAGAGGGGGTCATCCTGGCTGACGGAGAGATCGTTCTAGCGAGGGATGTAGATCTCGTGAAAGACCGAGGAATTGGAGTTCGGGCTGCGGCAGCTGCCGCTCAAGGTGGATATGCACTTGCTCCTGTCACACTCGAACGCATAGCAACGGCGCCCTTCGAATCACATGCACGCTGGAGCACGGAAATGCGGGACTCGCTCCTGAGTCTCCTCGGATCGGGGATCAACGTTCTCGCTGTTGTGGAAGCCCTCGACAACTACGGAATCTGGCAGCGTTGGTTCCCTGAATGGGAACACGTACGTTCATGTCCACAGCGCAACCCGATCCATATCTACACCGTTGATCGTCATTTGTTGATGACGACTGTTGCAGCCACGGATCACGTGCGGCGCGTTACTCGTCCCGATCTGCTCCTCATTTCGGCACTCTTTCACGACATCGGCAAAGGTCTCCCAGGTGATCACAGCGAGGTTGGAGCGCCTATCGCACGGGCGATCGCCGAACGTCTCGGATTCCCCGACAAAGACGTTCATCGAATCTCGGAGGCGGTACGTTGGCACCTGCTGCTGCCCACTACGGCAACCCGACGCGACGTTGAAGATCCTCACACAATCTCCCTTGTGAGGGAGCGTGTTGACGATCACGAGGTGCTCGATGTACTGCATTACTTGGCTCTCGCTGATCAACGTGCCACAGGCCCAGCAGTAGACACGGCATGGCGGGCGGGATTAATCACGGAACTTGTTCGCCGCGCATCGACTTCCGCGCCGTGGCATGAGGTGATCCGACCGGATGATCCGATGGAGATAGAGGCCCTGGCCGCCCAGGGTGTGACAGTTCGTATCGAGCCTGATGCCACGGATCCCGCTGATGGCTATGTCATAGCAGTGGGAGCACCCGACCAACCCGGATTGTTGTCCATCGTTTCCGGAATCTTGGCTCTGCACCGCTTGTCCGTTCGCGCGGCACGGGTGATTACCCGGGAGGATCGTGCGGCACAGGTGTGGACGGTGCGACCGTTCTTCGGAGAGGCGCCTGAGGCGAGGGTCATTCACGATGATCTGACTAAGGCACTCAGTGGGGATGACTGGTGGTTCGGTGTACTTTCGTCGCGCGCCTCCCTAACCGAGGCTGCCCTGTCGGCGGAACCGTGGGTCCAGATCGAGACGCAAGGCGTGTCCATGGCGCGGCTAGAAATACGCTCCCATGATCAACCCGGACTACTGTCCCAGGTGACTGGAGCGATCACGGCCTGCGGCGCTTCGGTGTCCAAGGCGGTGGTGGACACCTTGGGTGCTGAAGTAATCGACTCTTTCTTTCTGACTGAGATGGACGGGAGGCCGCTCACGGAGGAGCGCGCCGAGCAGGTTGCAGCATCGGTCCGGGGAGCCCTCGCTGGTCATTAAGTGCCTAATCGGTACGGTGACCCGGTGTTTGGAAGCCTGTCGGATCGCCTCGCAGAAACCTTCAAGGGACTTCGTGGAAAGGGTCGCCTTTCCGAGGCAGATATTGACGCAACAACCAGGGAGATTCGTACCGCACTTCTTGAGGCAGATGTTGCGTTACCAGTTGTCAGGGAATTCACCGCGCGTATTAAGGAACGTGCGCTAGGCGAGGAAGTTTCTCGCGCGCTAAACCCAGGCCAACAAGTTGTCAAGATCGTGCACGAGGAACTCGTGGCGATCCTGGGTGGTGAGACCCGAACGCTTCGGTTCGCCAAGTCTGGACCCACTGTCATCGTCCTCGCCGGCCTTCAAGGCGCGGGTAAGACCACTCTCGCGGGCAAACTGGCAAAACGCCTGGCGGATGAGGGGCACACCCCCCTTTTGGTGGCTGCTGATCTGCAGCGTCCCAATGCAGTGGATCAACTTCGCGTTGTTGGTGAGCGAGCGGGTGTGCACGTGTTCGCCCCCGAGCCTGGCAATGGAGTAGGCAATCCGGTTGAGGTGGCCCGGCGTGCACGCGTATTCGCCGAGGAAAAACTCCACGATCTCGTGATTGTGGACACAGCGGGTCGCCTTGCGGTCGATTCCGAACTCATGGAGGAACTGCGGGCTGTAATCACCGCCGTTCAACCGGACGAAGTGCTCTTCGTGGTTGACGCAATGATCGGCCAAGATGCAGTTAACACCGCACTGGAGTTCGAAACACAGGTTGGCTTTGACGGTGTGGTGCTCACCAAACTCGATGGTGATGCCCGGGGCGGTGCTGCCCTGTCTATTCGATCCGTCACCGGTAAGCCAATCATGTTCGCATCCGTGGGAGAGAAACTCGATGAGTTCGAAGCCTTTCATCCGGATCGCATGGCCAATCGGATTCTGGACATGGGCGATGTCCTCACTCTCATTGAGCAAGCCGAGCGGGCATTCGATGCTGAACAGGCCGAACGCTTTGCCCACAAGGTTTCGCAGGGTGAGGATTTCACTCTCGAAGATTTCCTCGAGCAAATGCAGTCGATCAAGAAAATGGGCTCACTCGGCAAGGTGCTGGGCATGCTGCCCGGCATGGGGGAGATGAAGGCTCAGCTTGATTCCATTGATGATCGCGAGCTTGATCGTGTGGCCGCGATCATCCAGTCCATGACCCCGCAGGAGCGCCGTGATCCAAAGGTGCTCAACGGCTCGCGACGCGCGCGCATCGCTGCTGGTTCGGGAAGTTCGGTCTCAGATGTCAATGGGCTCATTGACCGGTTCAGCGCAGCCCAAAAAATGATGCGCCAAGGCGGAATGCCAGGGATGCCCGGGATGGGTGGAATCCCTGGAATGGGCGGCAAAAAATCCAAGGGCAAAATGGCGAAGGCTGCCAAGCCTGCTAAGGGCAAGAAGGGGCGGAGTGGGAATCCGGCGAAGCGCGCCGCCCAGGAAAGTGGGCAGGAAAGCTCCGGCGGTCAGGCTATGACCGACCTCCCCCCCGAATTGAAGAAACTGCTCAACTAGCGCCCCCTGGGCCTGGTTGCGGGGGCATCTGGCAGACTACGGGGGCTCACCCGGAGCGCGGACCCTCTCAACCGCGTCACGGAGACCGCAGGAGTTCGCGCGTATGTGCCCCACGCATGCTCGGATCTCCACCCCATAAATAGGAGAAGTTTTCACGTGGCAGTCAAGATCAAGCTCAAGCGCCTCGGCAAGATTCACGCACCCCAGTACCGGGTGGTGGTTGCTGACGCACGCACCGCGCGGAATGGTCGCGCGATCGAGGAAATCGGTATCTACCAGCCGTTGCAGAACCCGAGCGTTATCAAGATCGACTCCGAGCGGGTGCAGTACTGGCTCGGTGTTGGGGCACAACCCACCGAAGCAGTTACCGCAATTCTGAAAGTAACCGGTGATTGGCAGCGCTTCAAGGGCCTGGCAGGAGCAGAGGGCACCCTCGAGGTGGCCCCTGAGAAGCCAAGCAAGATGGTGGCATTCGAGGCTGCAGTGAAGCATGCGGCAGAAGCGCCAAAGTCAGCCCCGAAGAAGGCTGCCGAGAAGGTGGTTGCCGCCGTTGAAGAGGTTGCCGAAAAGGCCGCCGATGTTGTTGAGGACGTTGCACACGCTGTCGCCGAAGTTGCGGAGAGCGTTGTTGAGGCCGTAGAACACGCGGTTGAGGCCGTGGAAGAGGCAGTTTCCGGCGATGGTCCTGCAGCGGAGGCCACGTCAGCGGACGAAGAGAAGTCTGAGTAATGCTCGACGAAGCATTGGGTCATTTGGTTCGCGGCATCGTGAACCATCCCGATGATGTGGCGGTTGAAGAGCGCACTGGTCGTCGTGGTCGCACGCTCAAGGTGCACGTGAACCCTGAGGACATGGGTCGAGTGATCGGCCGGGCGGGCCGAACCGCCACGGCTTTGCGTACGGTTATCACGGGTCTCAATGAAGGTCGCGGCGTGCGCATCGACTTCCTCGATGTAGCTGAGCGCTAGATCAGGCGGCAGGTGCCGTGCTCGTTGTCGTTGGAGTTGTAGGTAAGCCGCATGGTTTACGCGGCGGTGTCAGCATTGCACTTCGTACCGATGAACCGGAAGTGCGGTTCGCTCCAGGGGCAGTGTTGCGCTGTTCGGATGGCAACGAACGAACCGTCGCAACGTCGCAGTGGCACGGCAACAGGCTGATAGTCACCTTCACTGGCATCGTTGATCGCACCGGCGCTGAGGCACTCCGGGGGCTGGTACTTGAAGTGGAACGTGATCCACACGAACGTCCGGCTGATCCAAATGAGTTCTTTGATTCTGATCTCAACGGTGCTCGGGTTGAATTGGTGGACGGCAGCCATGTTGGTCACGTGTCGGAGGTAGTGCACCTTCCGGCTCAGGACCTCTTGGCAGTGCGTACCGAACAGGGTGAGGTGCTCATACCTTTCGTGAGGGAAATTGTTCCCGAGGTTGATGTGGTCAATCGGGTGATCAGAATTGATCCTCCACCGGGGCTACTGGTCGCTGAGGGTGATGACTGAGATGCGCATCGACATCATCACGATCTTCCCGGAGTACCTCGCACCCCTGGAGTTGAGTGTGATCGGTAAGGCCCAGCGCAATGGTCTACTCACGGTCGAGGTGCACGACCTTCGTGCGTGGGCGACAGATACGCACCACACCGTTGATGACAGTCCTTATGGGGGCGGCCCTGGCATGGTGATGCGTGCCGATATTTGGGGACTAGCCCTGGATTCCGTGCGGGACGTGGCGCCAGATAAACCTCTTTTGATCATCCCCACGCCGTCAGGTCACCGGATCACCAGTCCGATGGTGGAGGAGTGGGCGGATTTGCCCCGTCTGGTAATTGCCTGCGGACGCTATGAAGGTATCGATTCCCGAGTAGCCGCGCACTACCGCACCGATCCGAATTGGCTGGGCGTGCGCGAAGTGTCGGTGGGCGACATTGTTGTCGCAGGTGGCGAAGCCGCTGCGCTGATGATTACCGAGGCCGTGGGGCGCCTCATTCCGGGTGTCTTGGGCAATAACGAGAGCGCTATCCACGATTCATTTGCTGCGGGACATGAGCGTGGATTGGAAGG
>JBJOIE010000107.1:0-3186 GCA_046047295.1 Actinomycetota bacterium
TGGGTTATGCACACCGTTCATTCGTTTTCGTGGATGATGCCGGCACGCATTCGCGTCTTCCCGGTGGCGCAGCGGGCCGATGCACTGGCCTGGGTGTCGAGTTAGTTCACTCGCACGAACACGGCATCGGTGATCGGCCGGCCATCGCGAATGCCGCGGGCCTCGAAGTGGGTAACCACTCGCTCAGCAGGACGATCAATGACACCACCCGTGAACGCAGTATGTGCTGCGAAGGTCTCCAGGATCCACTCGGTGTACTCAGGCCAATCGGTAGCTACATGCCAGAAACCACCAGGGGTTAGCTTCGCGGCGATGAGATCGAGCACTCTCGGCTGAACGAGTCGACGCTTGTGATGCCGGACCTTGGGCCACGGGTCAGGGAAGAAACTGCGCACCCCGGCGAGTGATTGATCCGGGACGTTGTACTCCAGCACGCTGAGTGCGTCTCCCTCCACCACGCGAACGTTGGTGATGTGTTTCTCCTGGAGATCGGCGATGAGGCGACCCACGCCGGGAGTGTGTACGTCAATAGCCAGGATCGGCACGTCGGGTTGGTCCTTGGCATAGGCCACCGTGGAGTCGCCAATTCCGAAGCCAATTTCCAGGACCGGGGGAGTTGACGTAGCGAAGAGTTCGGAGAAATCGAGGAGGGACTCACCTGGTGTGATGAGTAGGCCGCCGTGTTGATCAAGGGCTCGTTGTTCCCTGCGCGTGATACGGCTACGCCGCGGCTTGAAGGTGCGGATTCCTGGGCGCAGAACCGTGGCGTTATCCAACGCGCAACTCCACTGCTCCATTTATGCGGTGCCGGCGATCATCAGCGAGTTGCCAGACAGAACCTTCACCCCTGCCTCGGAATTCCCACATTGACTCGGCAGAGGAATCAGCAACGAGTGCCGTGTTCTCATCAATACCCACGGTCATTGCACCATCGGTGACGAGCGGACGCAGGACTAGATCAGGCAGGTGCGCGGCGAATTTGTCGAAGTGTGGAATGACGCGGAGATCGGGTACGAGCCCGAGGCCATCGGTACCACCGCGCTTCGGATGGCGGAAATCCGGCACGTATCCACACAGCGCCATAGCACCGGCACTGCATCCGGCCACGGATGCACCCGCCCGCCAGTTCTTCCAGATCACATCCCAGGTGCGCGTGCCACGCAGGGTGTTCGACAAAAACTGCGGCTTGCCTCCGGAGAGGTAGATCAGGCCGGCACCGTTGATGGCTTCGTAATGGTTCGGATCATCGGCATCGTCTCGCGTGCGAATATCGATAACCACTTGCTCGGCGTCAAGCCGCTGGGCTGCCTGAGCACCGAGCTCGTGCCAGCGCCGCAGCGTGGCGTCGCCATCGGGAACCGCGGCGGTTGCGATCTGCACGTAACGCCTAGGTTGATCCTCGAGCAACCATGCCTCGATGGGCTGCATGACCGGCAGGTACTCACCACTTCCCACGAGCGCAATGCGCCCGGGCGCTGCCGTTGGTTCAGCTAACTGCGCGTCCTTATTCGGCTGCGTGAGTGGCGTCGAAGAAGTCACAGAACGCAGCGTAGGCACGCGGGCCATACACGGTGGCGGGGCCACCGGCCATCAAGAATGTGACGCCTATTGCTTCTGCGGCCTCCGCCTTGGAGGCACCGGCGCGCACTGCGCCGCGGGCATGTGAGGCGATGCAGCCATCGCACTGCTCCACCACCGCGATGGACAGGGCGATGAGCTCCTTGGTCTTAGTGGGGAGCACGCCCTCTTTCATGGCGCCCGAGTGCAATTCCTTGAAGCCGGCGTAGACATCGGGGATGGCCTGTCGGAGGTTGCGGGCCAGGGGGGCCAGGGCGTCTTGGACGGCTTTGCTGTGTTCGTGGCTCATGTTGTGACGATACCCCAGCGGGTATCGGACTAGAATGGTCCAAAGACCCGAAACCACGGGCCGAAGGCAGGCTTTATTGAGGGAGCGCCATGCAGATCGAGCCCACCGTAAGTGCTGATGTTGTTACTCGTCTCAAGCGAGCTCGGGGCCAACTCGATGGCGTCATCACCATGATCGAAGAGGGGCGCACCTGCACCGACGTGGTGACCCAGCTCGCAGCCGTGTCCAAGGCGCTTGACCGCGCGGGTTTCAAGGTGGTGGCCACCGGCCTGCGCCAGTGTTGGGAATCGCCGGATAAGGCTCCGATGACCCAGGAAGAACTTGAGAAGCTCTTCTTGTCCTTGGCCTAGTGAGCGCTATCCAGGAGTTCGACACAGCATGCGTTTGCCAGTAGCCCTGGTTTCAGTGGTACTTGCCCTCATTCTTCCGCTCACGCCTTCGGTCGCTGCCCCTCAACTTGACAGCATCGCTGTCGGCGATTCGGTCATGCTCGGAGCGAAGTGGATTCTGGAGAAGCGAGGATTCGACATCGTCGATGCCAAGGTCTCGCGCCAGGCGATCACCGGACCAGGTTTGCTCGAGGAACGAGGTGAGCGCCTACCTACTTATGTAGTGGTGCACCTTGGTACAAACGGCACGTACACATTGGATCAGTGCACGGAACTGGTGAAAGCGGCTGGCCCTGAGCGAACGGTTTTTCTCGTCACCATCAAGGTTCCTCGCAAGTGGGAGGAAGTCAACAACGCGATGTTGCGTGATTGCGCGGCAAAGTTTCGAGGGGACCGAGTGAAGCTGCTGGACTGGAATGCCGTGGCATCCGCACGCCCGGAATTGCTCTACGCCGATGGGGTTCACCTGCGCCCTGATGGTGCAAGAGCATTCGCTCGGCTGATAACTCGGGCAGTTACTGCTGCTAAGCGGCGCGATGAAACGAAGGCCAACGGCGTGCTCTCAGCCCAGGTTCGCTAGTCCCCTTGAATGGGGAGTAATCCCGGTCACATAGATGGTGTGGACTTGCTCACAAGGAAACGTTTACAGCCGATTTCCATTGAGCGATGGGCCTCTTTCGGGTGCATAGTGAGGCCACTTCCCCGGGCGTCAGGTTCAGTGCTGCGCCCGCATATCAACCGATAACCACCTTCACAACGGAGTGATTCGATGGCTATTCCAGGCTTGGCAGATGCCCCCACCAAGAACAAGCAACTCCTCGAGTGGGTTGATGAAGTAGCAGAACTTGCTAAGCCCGATCGAGTGGTGTGGTGCGATGGTTCAGAGGAGGAGTGGCAGCGTCTCACCGCGGAGATGGTGGAAGCCGGCAC
>JBJOIE010000108.1:0-3040 GCA_046047295.1 Actinomycetota bacterium
CTACCAGGTGGCCACCGGTGGGCTTCCCGAGGATGACATTGCGTATCCGGTGCGCGCTGCCATTCCAGGGGTGACCTTCATTCGCGGTGAGGTGGTCAAGGTGTCACCGAATTCCCAGACCCTGCGGTTGACCGATGGTCACGTCATCGAATGGGATTACCTCGTTTTAGCGATGGGCAGTACGGGTACCACCTTCGGTATTCCAGGAGTTGAGGACAACGCCCTGCAGATGAAGAACATCCACCAGGCGCGTGAAATCAAAAACCGACTGCTGCGTACCTATGAAGAGGTGGAGACCGGCAACCTTCCCAAGGAAGCGCTGCGCGTTGTGGTTGTCGGCGGCGGTCCCACCGGGGTAGAAGTCACCGGTGCGATCACCGAACTGCAAAAGCAGATGCACCATGAATTTCCCAAGGTGGCCGCGCATGCGCACGTCACGCTCGTCGAGGCGGGCCCGCGGTTGCTGCCGTCGTTTACTGAGAAATCGAGTGCCCAAGCTAAGCGCGATCTCGAACACATGGGAGCCGATGTCAAGGTAGATGCATCCGTTGACCGGATGTATCCCACGGATGTGCACTTGAAGAACGGTGAGGTACTCCCAGCGGGAACCATCATCTGGGCGGCCGGCGTTGCTGCTCCAGCGGAATGGTCCGAGCTCGGCGTCGTCGATCGCGCGAATCGGCTCATCGTCAACGAGCACCTCCAACTCTCCGATCGGGTGTATGTGGTCGGTGACCTTGCCCACTTCGCTCCCGAGGGTGAGCGCCCCCTGCCGATGGTCGCCTCGGTGGCGATGCAGCAGGGCAGGTACGTGGCCAAGGAACTCGCCCACCAGATTCGCGGTGAGTCCGCGCAGCCGCCGTTCACCTACAAGGACAAGGGTCAGATGGCCACCATTGGTCGGCGACGCGCGGTGGTCGAACTGCCCAATGGCTTGCGATTGAAGGGCACGCCCGCGTGGCTGTCCTGGCTCGGCCTGCACGTGGCCTACCTGGCTGGGGGGCGCAATCGGGTTTCGGTGGTAGCGGATTGGATCTGGAACTACCTCGCGTGGGGTTCGGGTCCGCGCCGCACCATCATCGATTAGGCCCTACTTCTCCAGGCAATTTCGCCTTCGGGTTGTCCCGGGCCGCGCAAAGCGACAGACTGCCTCTATGCCAATCGTGAGCGTATTGAGCCTCAAAGGTGGGGTGGGAAAGACCTCGGTTGTCCTGGGTTTGGCCGGTGCGGCCACCGTCCGGGGCCTTGCCACCCTGGTGGTCGATCTCGACCCGCAGGGCAATGCCACATCCCTGCTCAAGACCCACGCCCCCCGCACCACCGTGGCCGATGTGCTGGGCCATCCCACCCGGGAAACCGTGGAAAAGGCACTGACCGCCTGCGATTGGGAGGTAGCCCCCGGTGAGGTTGATGTGCTCCCCGGGCACGCGAATGTGATCCGCTTCGATGCCTGGACCGGTGGTCCGTGGCGCCCGAAGTTGGCCCGGGCCCTGGGTCACCTTGAGGGGTACGACCTCGTTCTGATCGACTGCCCGCCTTCGCTGGGTGCGCTCACCCGGGAGGCTCTGGCGGCTTCAGACCTCGCACTCGTGGTGACCACTCCATCGTTCTTCGGCGCCCAAGGTGTGGAGCGCGCGATGGCCGAGATCGATGAGATCCGCAAGACGGTGAACCCGAACCTGCAGCTCGCGGGGATCGTGGTCAACCGGGTGCGCAGCGTTGCAGAGGAACACGCGTATCGCAGCCAGGAACTCGTAGAGATTTACGGGCGCACCACCCTGTTCAAGCCACCGATTCCTGATCGCATCGCTTTCCAGCAGGCTGAAGGGTTTGGTCAGCCCGTGCAATTGGTGCGTTCTGCTGGCGGCCGCGAGGTGTCAGAAATTTTCGACTCCTATCTATCGGCGCTGCTGCGTAAATCCAAATAGCGCATCGACACCTACTGGGACTGGGGCTTGAGCACCCTTCGGTCTAGAACGATAGCGAGTGCTATCGCGAACGCGAGTAGACCGATGCTGAGCACTACGAGCCAACCACCCACGTCTCCGGCTCCGGTGATGTTCTCTGGATTGTCCGGGCACATGCCCAGTCCGCATTCGGGTATCACGCTGATCGCGATGACGAGGAGATCAAGGAACACCCAGATGATGGCAGTCAACGCTACTATGCGGGTGAAGGTCTTGTGGTAGCGAATACCTTCATCGTGCACGCGGAATTGCTTGTCCCACAGCAGGAGGATCGCGCAGCCCACAACTCCGATGAGGAAGGTGACGAAGGCCCAGGTGTAGAGGTGCCAGCCGAGAACTGCGGGGCCATAGCCAGGATCATTCGGGTCTGCGATGTGCAGCAGGATCTGACGCGTACTACCAGCACCACCGACTACCGCCGCCAGGATGCTCAGCGCATAGTGAGCCGGCTTCATGCCCCACAGCAGGTTCAACACCGGTCCAACGGCCAGCCCGATCATCGCTGAACGCTGCACCAGGCAGAGCGGACAGGGCTGTTCACCCACGCCCAACTGGAGGTGGAGGGAGCCGGCGAGGACGGCGATGAGAGCGAAGAGGGCGGCGATGTTCAGCCATCGCGCGATGTCGGTTTCTTTACGGGCCGAGATTTCCATGATGCCGCCTAGAAGTTCAGAGGAATCGGATCGGTCATGTGGCTCTTGAGCACGATCAGCGTGTAGACCATGCTCACGAGTGCCAACGGGATCACCCAGCGTTGCCGGGCGAAGACCCCGATGAAGACGGCAAACCACAGCACGAACATCAGCAACATCATGTGTCTACCCTAGGGGCGCGGCCACACTCAATGTGTTCTATTTCGCGTCGGAATCGTGAACTTGAGGTTGCGGAACGCTGCATCGGGGGACACCAACCCCTAGGCTTCGAGCGCTAGCCGCAGCGAGAGAGTGAGGACCACGTGAAGGTTGTGATTCCGGCCGAGACCAAAGCCGGAGAGCGCCGGGTGGCCATGGTGCCATCAGTGGTGAAGAAGATGACCGGACTTGGTTTCGACGTGATGGTGGAATCCGGTGCTG
>JBJOIE010000109.1:0-2584 GCA_046047295.1 Actinomycetota bacterium
GCGAGATGGGAAGGTCTGAAGCAACGGCACCGGCTATTGCGCGCAGCAGAAATCCCATGGCCAGCAGCGCGAGTTCGATGACCGGCTCATGTTTGAGCATGAGTGAGTAGGCGAGGGTGAATATCGCGTAGATGGCCACCACGCCGGCGAGTGCTGGGTTGATCAGGTACGCCGCGATGAGGGAGATGAGCGCCAGCACCACGGCAGCCGTAACGGCCACTCCCGCGGACAGGTGGCCAGCAGCGATAGGACGGTTGCGTTTGATCGGGTGCTCACGATCGGATGCCACGTCCCTGACGTCGTTTATCAAATACGTGGCAGAGGAAATCAAACAAAAGACGATGAAGGCACCGATGGTGGGCCAGAAAACATCGGCGTTGAAGAGTGCGCCTGCAGCAAGTGGTGCGGCGAAGACCAGAACGTTTTTGGCCCACTGACGCGGCCGCATTGCTTTGACCAACGCCACCGGAACACTCGGTGCATTGTGGGTAACGGTCACAGGGTGCCCACCAGAACTTCTCGGTCCTCCACTCGGCCACGCGCGGTGTCACCCACGATGCGAGCAATCTGCGGGACAACGAGGAACCAGGTGATGATGTGCGGGATCGTCAACCAAATACGCGTGGACCACTCCACCGGCTGGAGCAGGGGAATGAGGCAGCTCGCCGCAGCGATCAGCGTGCCCACCCAGAACACGAGCGTTCCGGCATGGGGCAACCCGCGGGCTAGGGAGGCGGCGGCTCCCCCGAGGACTCCAGCGGCCAGGGGGATCACGATCACCATGAACCAGGGCACCACTCCGGCGATGCCCTCGAAGTCCACGGCGAGGGGTACTCCGATGCCACGGGCGATGCCGTAGACGATCAAGCTCAGCAGCGCCGACCATGAACCCGTGACGATTCCCGCATATATAAGGGTGCGTACCGTGGGATTGAGTGCGGCCGGTGGGGCAATGGGCGTGACGGACTTCGCCCAATCAACCCACGCCATGGGCACATTGTTTCCTTATGGGGCCTCAAGGGCCACACGCCCCGCGTAAATGGGGCTATCCCTTGCATCAATGGCGCCTTTCGGGCACCATAAGTTACTGACCAGTAACTTATTTGAATCTGATGGTGCGAGGGAATCATGGGTCATTACAAGAGCAATCTGCGCGATCTCGAATTCAACCTCTTCGAGGTCTTCGGTGCTGAGGAGCGGATGGGCACCGGACCCTACGAGGAGATGGACGCAGACACCGCCCGCGGCATCCTCGAAGAGGTAAACCGACTCGCCGAGGGGCCCCTGGCTGAATCCTTCGCCGAGTCCGATCGGGTGCCTCCGGTCTATGACCCAGCCACCAAGACGGTGGTGATGCCCGAGGGATTCAAGAAGAGTTTCGCCGCACTCATGGACTCCGAATGGTGGCGGCTAGATCTGCCCCAGCACATCGGCGGCGCGGGTGCGCCCCCATCACTGCGCTGGGCGGCGAGTGAGTTGATGCTCGGCGCGAATCCGGCGGCATTCCTCTTCATGAGCGGCCCGAACTTCGCCGCCGTTGTCGACGCAATGGGAAATGAGCAGCAGAAGAAGTTCGCGCAGATGATGATCGATCGTGGCTGGGGAGCCACGATGGTCCTCACCGAACCCGATGCTGGCTCTGATGTGGGCGCCGGTCGCGCCAAGGCCATTGATAACGGTGACGGAACCTGGCGGATCGAGGGAGTGAAGCGTTTCATCACCTCAGCCGAACATGACATGGCAGAGAACATCGTGCACCTTGTACTCGCTCGCCCCGAAGGTGCTGGCCCGGGCACCAAAGGATTGAGCCTGTTCGTGGTGCCGAAGTATCACGTTGATCTCGAGACAGGTGAGCTCGGTGCGCGCAATGGCGTGTACGCCACGAACGTGGAAAAGAAGATGGGCTTGAAGGCTTCCACCACGTGTGAACTCACCTTCGGTCAAGATGAACCAGCAATTGGCTGGTTGCTCGGTGACAAACACGATGGCATCGCGCAGATGTTCAAAGTGATCGAATACGCGCGCATGATGGTGGGCACAAAAGCGATTGCCACCCTCTCCACCGGTTACCTCAACGCATTGGATTATGCGAAGACTCGTGTGCAAGGTCCTGATCTCACACAAATGATGGATAAGGCATCACCGCGCGTCACCATTACGCACCATCCAGATGTTCGCCGCAGTCTGATGCTGCAGAAGTCCTATGCCGAAGGTTTGCGCGCGCTCATCGCGTATACGGCCTACTGGCAAGACCTGATTGAAATGGCCAAGGCTGGCGATACATCCATTGATCTCGACATGGCGGAGCGGATGAATGATCTGCTGCTGCCCCTGGTCAAGGGCGTTGGCTCCGAGCGCAGCTACGAGATGCTGGCGGTTTCCCTGCAGACCCTGGGCGGCTCCGGCTATCTGCAGGATTACCCACTCGAGCAATACATTCGCGACGCCAAGATCGACACGCTATATGAAGGCACCACCGCGATCCAAGGCATGGACTTCTTCTTCCGCAAGATGGTGCGCGATCAGTTCAAAGCGATCATGTACCTAGCCGGCCAGATCACCGAGACGGTCAAGGGTGATGATG
>JBJOIE010000110.1:0-3767 GCA_046047295.1 Actinomycetota bacterium
TGAGTGATGCAATCGGTTGGCCGCGTTTGGTGATGATCACCTCTTCACCGTGTTGCACGTTCTCGAGCAGTTCGGAGAGCCGGGTCTTTGCTTCGAAGACCCCAACCGTGATTGTCATGACCAACAAACTAGATTGTTAGTTATGACAATCACGGTTGGGGTCTTCGAAGCAAAGACCCGGCTCTCCGAACTGCTCGAGAACGTGCAACACGGTGAAGAGGTGATCATCACCAAACGCGGCCAACCGATTGCATCCCTCAAACGAGTCGAGAATCGCGCCGATAGGGGGCAGTCGATCATCGACGCCCTCGCGTCGATTCGTGAACGCGCCACACCCGGTCCAGAGTCGATACGCGAGTTAATCGAAGAGGGACGGCGCTATCCATGATGGTGCTTGATGCATCCAGCGCTGTTGCGCTGGTGCTACCAGATGAGTCGCGCAACGTAGTTCTGACCGGCGCCGATGTCCAAGGAGCGATGGCGCCAAGCATCTGGCCCTATGAGGTTGTTTCAGCGTTGCGCGTTGCCGAAATGCGCGGACGCATTGACACAGCGGATGTTGACTTAGCAGTAAACCTTTTCTCAAGTTTCGACATCGAGTTCGTGCACCCACGAACAGACGAGGTCTTAGCACTTGCACGTGAGACCGGCCTCACGATTTACGACGCCAGCTATCTCGCTGTGGCCATCCGGTACGAACGTCCGCTGGCAACGAGTGACCGCACACTCATTGCAGCAGCAAAGAAACTCGGAATACGCGTCTTCACCTGAAAAGTGAAGGGCCCGGCACGCGCCGGGCCCTTCACTTTTATCTAGCTCTTAAGCGTTAACCGCTTCTTGATCGCCCACAGCGATGGGACGCCGCTTGGAAATCACTACCGCTACCACCACGATGAGTGCGGCAACGATGGCGATCGCCCAACGCATCGCATCATTGGCACCATCACCGATGCTCAAAGCAACCACGGCGGGCGCGATGAGCAGCGCCACGAGGTTCATCACCTTGATCAGAGGGTTGATGGCGGGGCCGGCGGTGTCCTTGAAGGGATCACCCACGGTATCGCCGATAACCGTTGCGGCATGGGCCTCGGAGTTCTTGCCACCGAAGTGGCCGTCTTCCACGTACTTCTTGGCGTTATCCCATGCGCCACCGGAGTTCGAGAGGAACACCGCCATGAGCACACCCGTGGCGATGGTGCCGGCAAGGTAGGCGCCAAGGGCACCCACGCCGAGACCGAAACCAACAGCGATCGGCGTGAAGACCGCGAGGATACCGGGGGTGACAAGTTCACGCAGGGAATCACGCGTGACGATGTCCACCACCTTGCCGTACTCGGGCTTCTCGGTGCCTTCCATGATTCCGGGATGCTCGCGGAACTGGCGGCGCACCTCGAAGATCACCGCACCGGCCGCACGCGACACCGCGTTGATGGCAAGCCCGGAGAACAGGAACACCACGGCAGCACCGATGATCAAGCCCACGAGGTTGGCCGGGTTCGCCACGTTCAAGATGCCCTCGTACTGCTCGGGATCGGCAACGGAGCCCAGTGCATCAGTGACGTTGAGTTCCTCGAATGCACCCACGATGGCATCCCGGAATGCACCGAAGAGTGCGGTTGCCGCGAGAACCGCGGTGGCGATCGCGATGCCCTTGGTGATGGCCTTGGTGGAGTTGCCCACGGCATCGAGGCGGGTGAGGACCGCAGCCCCTTCACCGTGCACGTCACCGGACATCTCAGCGATGCCCTGAGCGTTGTCAGAGACGGGACCGAAGGTGTCCATGGACACGATGACACCCACCGTGGTGAGTAGGCCGGTACCCGCAAGCGCGATAGCGAACAGCGACAGCAGAATCGCGCCGCCACCGAGCAGGTACGCACCGTACACCGCGGCACCAATGAGGAGTGCGGAGTACACGGCAGATTCCAAGCCCAGGGAGATACCCGAGAGGATGACCGTTGCCGGGCCGGTGAGTGAGGTCTTTGAGACATCGTCCACGGGGCGGCGATTGGTTTCGGTGAAGTAGGCAGTGAGCAACTGGATCAGTGCAGCAAGCACGATGCCGATGACAACCGCACCGATAACGAAGATCTGCGGACCAACTGTGTTAGCCGACAGCGCAGCTTCGATTCCGCCGATGGATGCGATCTCATCCCAGGAAGACGGCACCCAGATGAAGATTGCCGCGATGACGAGCACCACGGAAATAACCGCCGAGATAAAGAAGCCTCGGTTGATCGCACTCATGCCGGAACGATCCGATGCGCGCGGTGAAACCGCGAAGATGCCGATCACTGCGGTAATGACACCGATGGCAGGAATGACCAGCGGAATAACCAGGCCTAGTTCGCCAAACGCCGCCTTGCCCAGAATGAGCGCCGCAACGAGTGTCACTGCATAGGACTCGAAGAGATCGGCAGCCATGCCCGCGCAGTCGCCCACGTTGTCGCCCACGTTGTCAGCGATGGTGGCCGCGTTACGCGGGTCATCCTCAGGGATGCCCTGCTCCACCTTGCCCACGAGGTCCGCACCCACATCTGCGGCCTTGGTGAAGATGCCACCACCCACGCGCATGAACATCGCGAGAAGTGCTGCACCGAAGCCAAAGCCCTCGAGAACCTTGGGTGCTTCACCCTGATACACGAGCACAACGAGTGCCGCACCGAAGAGGCCAAGGCCCACGGTGAACATGCCGGCCACACCACCGGTGCGGAAAGCGATCTTCATCGCGCGCTGCTCACCTGCGTCCTTCGCGGCCGCGGCTACGCGCACGTTGCCGCGCACTGCGAGCCACATGCCCATGTAGCCGGTGATGGCGGAGAAGACCGCGCCCACCAGGAAGAAGATGCTTCGACCAATGCGCTCCGAGTTCGTCTCTGCTGGCAGCAGGAAGAGCACGAAGAACACGATCACCGCGAAGATCGCGAGCGTCTTGAACTGTCGGTTGAGGTAAGCCGAAGCTCCCTCTTGAACCGCCGCAGCAATTTCCTTCATCTTGTTCGTGCCCTCGTCGGCGGATAGCACTTCACGTACTAATACGCCTGCAACGATGAGGGCAGCGAGCGCGATAACGGCAACGATGACCACGGTGGTCAAGTTGCTCCCGCTCAACTCGATCATTGTTCTCCTCAAGTGGCGCGCACACGTGCGCATGGGTCAGGTCGCGCACCACGTGGTGCGCCGAATTTGCGCGAGTCTACGCAGTCCGCGAAGCCTGCGTGCGCGGGGTCAGAGGCCCAAAATGTGATGTGTGTCGCTTATGCCTCACGCTAGGCGAGGGCACCATCAAGCGTGGCGTGGATTGGGATGATGACATCGAGGCCGGTGACCTCCAGAACTCGCAGGACGCGGGGAGAGGCAACCACGAGGTCGAAGCCGCGATTGGCCTCACGGCCACGCTTAACCCCGGTGATGAAAACGCTTAACCCGGTGGAGTCCACGAAATCGCAGTCACGCAGGTCGAGCACGGTTCCCAGCAGGCTTGTGTCAGCGGCGGCCCGATCGATCTCGGCGATGATGGCCGGGGCCCCCACGGCATCTAAGTCTCCGGCGATGGTCACCACGGCCCGGTCCGTATGGCGGCTTACCGTGAAGGTCAGATCGGACCCAGACATGCGTGCACTGTGGCACAGAGCGAGACAATGTTGGGGTGATTCCGCCAGAAGTAACCGTGGAATTACCCGCCCGCAGCGCCACTCATGCCCCCTGGCCGGAGTGGTTGTCCCCCGAAATTCGCGAAAAGTGGACCGGAATCAACCAACCCTGGC
>JBJOIE010000111.1:0-2995 GCA_046047295.1 Actinomycetota bacterium
CTTGAGCAATGCGAGCGCGCTCGAGAAGTACCGGCAAGGAACCGATGTTGTGGGTACCGAAAACCACATCAACCCAGGGCGCCTTCTGGACAATGCTGGCCTGATCCTTCTGAGCCAAACAGCCACCGACGGCGATCTGCATCTGCGGGTTTCTTTCCTTTGCCGGCACCAAGTGCGAGAGATTCCCGTAGAGACGGTTGTCGGCATTTTCTCGAACCGCACAGGTATTGAAGACCACCACGTCAGCCTCTTCGCCTTCAGCTGCACCAACGTAGCCAGCTGATTCCAACAATCCAGCCAGACGCTCTGAATCGTGGACGTTCATCTGACACCCATACGTACGCACCTGATACGTGCGCACGCGCTCAGATGCAACCGAGGGGGAAGACGTCATCGGACCATCGTAAGCAAGTCGTTATACGTTCAGCCGACTCGGCTCGTCATCAGCAACCTCATCCTCACCGGGCTCGATGTGCAGCGTGGGCAGGATTCGATCCAGCCATCCCGGCAGCCACCAGTTCGCCTTTCCGAAGAGGGTCATCAGACTTGGGATCAGCACGAGGCGAATCACGAAGGCGTCAATGAGAACGGCCGAGGCCAGGGCCACTCCGAATAACTTGATGATGGATTCCGTACTCGGGATGAAGGCCATGAACACGCTGGACATGATTAGCGCGGCAATCACAACCACGCGCCCGGAGCCAGCGAGTCCACGCCGAATACTCGTGAGGTTATCGCCGGTTCGATTCCACTCTTCCTGCATCCGAGAGACGAGGAATACCTGATAGTCCATGGATAGGCCGAAGAGGATGGCGAAGACCATGATGGGAACGAATGGGAAAATCGGTCCAGTCGATGCCACGCCGAAGAAGTTTGCGAACCAGCCCCATTGAAACACGGCCACCGCGATACCCATTGCGGCTGCAAGGCTCAGAAGTGAGGTAATCGCTCCGGTGAGCGGCACCAGTAGGGAGTGGAAAAGAATCACCAGGGCGATGAATCCAAGCCCAACAACCACGGTGAGGAAAACAGGCAATGCATCAGTCAGAACCGTGGTGAAATCCTGGGTGATCGCTTGGGTGCCGCCCACGTAGAGCTGCGCACCCGTGGCTTCCTCGAGCGCAGGATTCACTTCATCACGAAGGGTGTTCAGGAGCACCGCTGTGGCCTCATCCTGGGGCGCGCTGTCGGGATAGACCGCAATAGCCTGGATTGATTGCGCGGGGGTGTCTCCTCCAGCCTGGGCTTGAGCGGCTGCCAGTTTGCCCAGTATGGGCAGGACGTCAGCGGACGGAGACGTTCCAGCAACCCCTGGAGCCTGCGCTAATCCGGCCACGATCGCGCTGTAGGCCGCTGGGTCAGTCACCCCGGTCAAATCAGCCACTACAAGGAATGGCCCGTTGGATCCCGGGCCGAATCCCTGCGCCCGCAGGTCATAAGCAATGCGTGCCGTGGAGCCCTCGGGCTTACCCGAATCGTCGGAGAATCCCTGCCGCAGACTCAATGCCGGAATGGCCAAGATCAAGACGAATGCGAGGGAGAGCAAGCTCGTGAGCCACGGCCACTTCTGTAATCCGCGGCCGTAATGGGCCCATCCACGCCCTTCCGCGTGGCCGGTCCCCGGCTTCTTGCCCCAAGGCAAGCGCAGTGCGAGTGCTTTCGTTCCGAGCAGGCTCAGTAGCGCTGGCAGGAACCAGACGGCGGACAGCATGACCATCACTACGGTCATGGCCGCACCAATGGACAGTCCGGTGAAGAAGTTGATGCCGAGGACGAGAAGTCCCAGCAAACCGATGATCACGGCAGAACCGGCAAAGACCACTGCACGGGCTGCCGTTTCAACGGCCTCAATTGCAGCTTGCTTCGGTTCATGTCCGATCAATAGAGCCTGGCGATAGCGGTTAATCACGAAGAGGGCGTAATCGATACCTACGCCGAGCCCGATCATGGCGGCCAGGGTCGGTGCGAATGTCGCTACATCGAGGAAGTTAGCCACGAAGGTAACGAAAAGTAGCCCACCGCCCAAACCGATGACAGCCGTGATGATCGGGAGGCCCGCAGCCACGATGGAACCGAAGGCAATGAGAAGGATCACGATTGCAACCAGAAGGCCGATTGCCTCGCTGCTCGGAGGTTCCTGGCCAGCAAACTCTAGGAGTTGACCCTGCACGCCAATACTCAGCGTTTCGCTTTGCGCACCCTTGACTGCGTCCAGGATCGCTACAGCCTCCTGCGCATCAACCTGCGGAGCACCATCAGCATTGACAACGAAGTTGATCGTGGCGTATGCCACCCGACCATCAGGACTCACCGGAGCAAATGCACCCGCGAGGATCTGTAATTCCTCTGGGCTCAGTACTTGGCCTGCCATCGCAGGATCAATGGCTGAGGCACTCGTGCATTCGCGGCCGATCCCAGCACCGCGAGGATCAAATGGGTTGGAGACGCACGTGACCATGCCTTGGGCAGCGATCTCTTCGAGGACAGGCAACACCTCGGCTGCCGCAGCAGGATCAAGGGCGCTGCCTGAGGTTGGAGACCAGACGACCGTGGCCCCACCGTCAACATTGCTGGTATCCGTGCCACTCGAACTCAAGAGATCAGTGGCCACCTTGGACTCCGTGTCCGGAAGATCGAAGGAATCGTTGTACTGGCCTGCGAAGCCAATACCTAACCCCGCCACCGCCGCAAGGGCAACAAACCACGCAATGAGGGCGAGAACCGGGCGGCGCACCGCCCATTTGGACAAACCGGGCATCAGGACTCCAAGCCATGAGGGCTATGTACGGTGACTACAACTCGTGAACGAATTCACATAAGCCTAACGCACCTACTCACACTCAGCATGAGGGGGAAGCTCAGGCGATCCCGAACAGACCTCCCCGGCTACCGACCACACAAGTGAGCCTGGATATCCCCGCCTCGAAAGGGCTGCGGCAAGTTTGCGCGCGGCCACCGCAGGATCCTGACCGGCGTACTTCGGGGCAAGGCCCTG
>JBJOIE010000112.1:0-4243 GCA_046047295.1 Actinomycetota bacterium
GCGCGCCAATAGTGCACGGTCTTGGGCTTTCCGAGTGACACGTAGTTCTGAACACCCAAAGGGGAATCGAGCGTGATTCCGTAACCCGTCTCCTCATCGCATTCGCGGATGGCAGCGGCAACGAGGTGTTCGCTATTTTCAAGCTTCCCTTTGGGTAAGGACCAATCTGATCTGTGCGGCCGATGCACCGCAAGGAATTCTTGATTGTCATTCCGCAGAACCACCACACCAGCGGCACGAACCGGATCCTCAACCATGCTCATGCAACCTTGGCGCGCACGGCCGCCCTTCGCGCCTTCTCCCACAGGTGGGCGAATTCCAGCCGAAAATCATGCTGCATTTCCAGTTCCTGTTCATACATCACGCCTAGGACGAATCCATGTGCTGCGCTCAAGTCAGGGAAGGCGGCGAACTCGCGGAGCCGTTCCCTCGCCATATGTGCATCCTGATGGGCGCCGAGCAGATCAGTGATTTCTGCAAGCCGCTCCGCAAGCTTGCGCATGGGTTTCCCCATGGCTGGGGCTAGTGACTCTGCCGCGTAGCGGGCCTTCTTGGCTGAAATGCGGACTCTGTGCCAGTCCTCATCGGCACTCCACTCATGGAGCTTCTTCACTTGACGTTGGAGTCGTGACCACACCTTGGCCACCTCTGGCAGGAGTACTTTCGCCACTGGCTCGAACGCGCGGTCATTCACCGGTGGCTCATGGATCGCCTTAATGAGGTCTTCAAGCAAGTACTGGTGTCTGTCACTTCTGAGTGCCGCGAGGGCGCTGGCCTCTGCCGTACGCATGCGTTGTTCGTACCAGTGATCAAGGACTTCCTGCGCAGCTGCGGCATCGGTATCGGCGTCAAGGTCCTGGGCGAGTTCGGACAGGTGATCAAAGAGCACCTCGGTATCACGAACGCCGCCCAACTCGCTGGCAAGCCAGGACAATTCGGAGCGAAGTCCCTCAGACTCCTCAGTGTCGAGGAGTGCGTGGTAGGTGCTGAGCACGCTGCGGAGACGTCTGGCCGCCACCCGCATCTGGTGCACGGCATCATCACCTCCGCGGCGCACCCCCACATCAGCCAGGATGAGGTGGCGAACGTGCTGGGCGAGTAGTCCCTTGAGTGCGTCAACGGCAAGATCGTCCGGCCCGGCGGGGGCGAAGACAGGAACATCCGCTGGAGCTGTTACCTGGGCACCGAGGGCCGATGCAGCTTTGCTGAGTGAATGTGGCTCTGCACCGAGGGATTCCAGGATTGTGCAGATGGTGAGCGCAGCCTCCTGTGCTCGCTTCGACTCAGAGACAAGTTCAACCTCGATCTCGTGGAAATTGTCTGTGGTGCCGTGTCCGGTATGTACGGAGACGTCGTCAAGGACAACCTCCACCAGGGCTTCGCCGTCTGCTGATGGCATGTGCGGAGACGTTGCGGAGATGACAAAGGGGTGTCGGCGGGTACGCACGGTGGCACGGTGAGAAACGGGCTGACCCCGAAGGAGTGGCGAGAGAATCTCGATGAGTTCAGCAGGTACATCCGCAGACTCCCCGGGCATGCGAATTTCCTCACGCATGATTCCCTCGTCGGATTCGAGCGGGATCTTGGTGTGCCAACCATCATCAACGCCACCCGTTCGGTGCCGCAGCGTTACCCCCCAGCGCAGCAGGGTTGCCGAGTCCGTATCAAAGTAGGCAGCCGTGAGATCTAATGGTTCCTGCTCATCAGTTCGAAATCCGAGATGCTCGAAATCGGGTAACGCAAATCCCGCAGGTACGCGAAACTTGTACTCAACTTCGAGAAAACTTTCCGGGGATGTCACAGAGCCGATCCCCGCTTGTTCCTGAGATCGATGAGAGATTCCTGATAATCCACCAGACGCCTGCCATCGGCATCAAAGAGGTGCCTCGTCCACGTACCGTCAGGATTGAGTTCCCAGCGTGCGGTGCCCTGATCGAATGCGAAATCAAGAAGTTCCAGAACCTCAGCAATCTGCTCAGGGTCCGAAAGGCTGACGAGTGTTTCTACTCGGCGGTCAAGGTTGCGATGCATCAGGTCTGCCGAACCGATCCACACGGATGGATTACCGCCATTGGTGAAGCAATAGGCACGGGAATGTTCAAGGAATCGGCCAAGCACGCTGATCACTCGAAGGTTCTCACTGAGTCCAGGTACACCTGGGCGCACCGCACAGATTCCACGAACCATGATGCGTACGGGAACTCCAGCGCGCGAAGCGTCATAGAGCGCATCAATGATTTGCTCGTCAACAATTGAATTGCATTTGAACTGGATCCCTGAAGGTGCCCCCGCCTTATGGTGCTCAATTTCCCGGTTGATGCGATCAATGAGACCGTTTCGGACCGAATGCGGCGCAACGAGAAGCCTGTTGTACTCCGTATTCATGGAGTAACCGGACAGGACGTTGAAGAGATTCGATACATCCTCGCCAACATCAGGATTGCAGGTAAGCAAGCCAAAGTCCTCGTATAGGCGCGCGGTCTTGGGATGGTAGTTACCCGTTCCAAGATGGCAATAGCGGCGGAGCTGATCACCGTCATTGCGAACTACCATCGAGAGTTTGCTATGGGTTTTGAGCCCCACTAGGCCATAGACCACGTGTACGCCGGCCTCTTCTAACTTGCGTGCCCACTCGATGTTGTTTTGTTCATCAAAGCGAGCTTTGATCTCTACGAGGGCCAGTACCTGCTTGCCCGCTTGAGCTGCTCGGATCAAGGCATCAACGATCGGTGAATCACCCGATGTGCGGTAGAGGGTCTGCTTGATTGCGAGCACGTGCGGGTCAGCAGCCGCCTGCTCGAGGAACAACTGAACACTTGTGGAGAAAGAATCGTAGGGATGGTGCAGGAGCACATCATGATCGCGAACGACCGCGAAAATATCGGGCGCTGTTGCGGTTTCCACCTGCATGAGTTGCCGAGAGGTCTTGGGAACGAAGGTTGGCTGCTTGAGATCTGGCCTATCGAGACCGACGAATGTCCACAGCCCAGTGAGATCGAGTGGGGCGGGAAGCCGGTAAACCTCTTGTTCGGTGATGTCCAGCTCACTTATGAGTAGTTCGAGCACATACGGATCGATGTCTTCTACTACCTCAAGCCGGACGGGTGGACCGAATCTTCTGCGCATAAGTTCGCGTTCGAGCGCCTTGAGCAAGTTTTCCGCATCGTCCTCTTCCACTTCCACGTCTTCATTACGGGTAACGCGGAAGGCGTGATGTTGAAGGACCTCCATTCCGGGGAAAAGATCATCAAGGTGCGCCGAGATGATGTCTTCCAAGGCAACGTAACGCTGCACACCCACCTCAACGAACCGTGGCAGCAGCGGGGGAACCTTGACTCGAGCGAAGAGCTGATTCCCGGTGGCGGGATTGCGTACCACCACGGCGAGGTTGAGGGAGAGGCCACTGATGTAGGGGAAGGGGTGTGAAGGATCTACCGCGAGGGGAGTAAGAATCGGAAAGACCTTGGAGTCAAAGAAGAGATCCATTTCGGTCTTCTCAAGGGGTGAGAGTTCTTCCCAGGTGAGCAGCTTGATTCCGGCTCTATCCATCTCCGGGCGAATTGATTTCTGGAACACAGCGGCTTGATCGCGTTGCAACTCATAGGCCCGGCGCCAGATTCCGTCGAGGACTTCCTGGGGTGCCTCACCATTTGCCGCCGGTCTTGCAATTCCGGTGGCGATACGCCTTTTCAGGCCAGCGACGCGCACCATGAAGAATTCATCCAGATTGCTGGCAAAGATGGCGACAAATTTGGCCCGATCCAAAAGCGGGAGTTGCTCATCCTCGGCGAGTTCGAGAACGCGCTTATTGAATGCCAGCCAGGAGAGTTCGCGATCCAGGAAACGCGTCTGCCGCACCTGATCGGGGTCCTCAATTGACGTGAGGGTGGCGGTATCGGAATCGCTCATGTTCAGGATCGTCCCATAGTTAGGTGAACGAGTTCCTGCCAGTACGACTATTTGTGGGGCTCTCCCTGGGAGAGGCTGTACAGGACGTCTGTGTCCCAGCGAGCAAACCCTAACCTCGAGTAAAGCGTGATGGCCGCCTCATTGGAACTGTCCACATAGAGCATGACTTGGCTGAGTCCCTGGGCGCGTAAATGGTGGAGCCCGGCCAGGGTCAGCGCCCGGCCCAAGCCCCGGCCCTGCCAGGCTGGATTCACGGCAAGTACGTAGACCTCGCCGATGGGGTCATGTGAGTTTTCACCGCCGTGGATCTTGGTCCAGTGGAAACCTGCAAGGG
>JBJOIE010000113.1:0-6443 GCA_046047295.1 Actinomycetota bacterium
TGCGTTCAGTGGATTCCACGCGGGTTGAAATCACCGACTTCACCTCAACCACTTCAGCGCCAGCCTCGCCCTCTTCCGCCGTGGTAACCGACCGTGCTGCCGCCTGCTTGCGCCTGGCATGGACGCGCGCGGCCAGTGCCTTCATTTCAGGTTGGCGTGAACGCAACTGAGCCAGCACCGGAGTAGCGATGAAGATCGACGAGTATGTACCCACCGCCATACCAATAGCCAAGGCCACCGCAAGATCCAGCAACGTGCCTGCACCGAGCAGGCCTGCACCCACAATGATGATCGCCAAGACCGGGAGCAATGAAGTTATTGAGGTGTTCAGCGAGCGAACCACCGTCTGGTTGACGGCAAGGTTGGCTGCTTCGTCATAGGTCATCACTGACTGTCCGGCAATACCGCGGGTGTTTTCCTTGACCTTGTCGAAGACCACGACTGTGTCGTAAAGGGAATACGCCAAGATAGTGAGCAGACCGATGACCGTTGCCGGGGTCACTTCTAAACCGGTTAGTGCGTAGATTCCGATAGTTATAACCAGGTCATGGGCCAACGCGATGAGCGCGCTCACTGCCATGCGCCATTCGAAGTAGATCGCAAGGAAGATCGTGACGAGCACCAGGAAGATGGCCAACCCTTGAACGGCCTTACTTGTGATTTCGGCACCCCAGGTGGCCCCAACCACCTGGACCTTCACGTCATCGGCTGCAACACCACAGAGTTGAGCCAAATCAGACGTGACAGAAATACTTTGCTCTGGTGTGAGGGTTTCGGTCTGAATTCGCATGGTGCCCGAACTCGCCACCGTCACGATGCTCTGCCCACCCGTCAACGTTTCCGAGGTAGCACGGGCCTCCTCCACGGAGCACGTGGCGTTCGGAATTGCAAAGTCAGCTCCGCCTTTGAACTCAATCCCGAGATTCAGCCCCCGGATCGCTACAGCACCAATCGAAATCAGGATCAGTACAGCAGAGAGTGCGTACCAAGTTTTCCACCTGCCAATGAAGTTGAATGACACCTCACCGCGGTAAAGACGCTGACCGAGTGAACCCAGTGAACTCATGAGTTGGCCCCCTCTCGCCGCTTACGTCGGGATTGCCCACTCATTGCGTCAATCACGCTCACACCACCAAGACGTTGGGGATCAAGGCCCGTCCAGCGCGATCCTGATTGCATCCATCGCGTGCGGCCGAGTAGAACGGTCATTGGATGCGTGAACCAGAAAGCGATCACCACGTCAATGACGGTGGTGAGGCCCAGAACGAAAGCAAAGCCACGCACACTGCCCACTGAGAGGAAGTACAGAACTACGGCGGCCAAGATGGTGACAAAGTCCGCGGCGAGCAAGGTTCGGCGCGCGCGTACCCAACCACTATCGCAGGCTTGGCGAAGGGTTCTCCCCTCACGCAATTCATCGCGAATGCGCTCGAAATAGACGATGAAGGAATCTGCAGTGATACCAACAGCAACGATGGCACCTGCTACGCCGGCAAGAGTAAGTGTCAGACCGATTGTCTTGCTGAAGACCACTACCGTGAAGTAGAGCAAGATGCCTGCAACACCGAGCGACGCGACCGCAACTAGCCCCAGGACGCGGTAGTAGAGGATCAAGTACAAGCTGACTAGGGCCAACCCGATAAGACCCGCGATGATGCCTGCACGCAATTGATCCCCGCCAACTGTGGCCGAGACAGACGTAATGTCAACGGCTTCCAGCGTTACGGGCAAGGCTCCGTACTTGAGCACATTGGCTAAGTCGCGTGCCTCTTCGATGGTGAAATCACCCTCGATTTGCGCCTGACCACCAATGATCGGCTCATTGAATCGAGGTGCGGAAACGACAACTCCGTCAAGCACGATGGCAAAAGCATTACAGGGGCTCGCCCCCAAACCACAATCAGGAAGCGCCGACAGGGTTGTCGATGCGTCCGCCAAAGCGCCAGCACCCTCGGAATCAAAGTTCAATGACACCAGCCAACCGAGGCCATTTGGCGGAAGTGCCGCATCCGCTCCGGTGACATTCGTGCCGCGGATGAATGCGGGTTGCATGATGTATTTGAACGAACCCGTTTCATCGCAGGCAGCCAGCCACTGCTCAGGATCATCAGGGGTACCACCGGCGAAGTTCTCCGGGATTGTGCAGTCCAAAGCATCCGCAGCCGCGGTAAATTCCGCCGTCTGCTCCGCGGCCTGGATGGGAAGTTCTGGCTGCACCACCGGAGTGGTGGAGGGCGCGGCCGATGCGCTGGCGGACGCATCCGGTGAGGCAGCAGGTGAGGCTTCCGCTGAAGCCTCCAGAGATGCTGATGCACTTGGCGTGGGGTCGGCCGCAACAGTTGATTGCGGGCCACGAAGTTCCCACACCGGACGGAAATCAAGGAGTGCCGTGCGCTGCACCAGATCAACCACTCGATCCTGGTTTTCACCAGGTACCGAGACAACGATCGCGGCACCATTTCCCGAACCTTGTGTGGTCACTTCCGCTTCGGCGACGCCCAGCCCATCTACGCGCTGGCGAATGATTGCCACGGTTTGCTGGAGTTGCTCCTCAGTTATTTCAGCACCCTCGGTCACTGGGCGGGGCACCAGGATCACCTGCGTGCCACCTTGGAGGTCGAGCCCAAGTTTCACGGACGAATCGGTACCCGGCCACAGCGCCCAGACGCCGAGACCGATGAGGGTGACCGCCATCGCGATTAGTAGGCGCAACGGCCTTGAGGTGGTTACGGGAGCCACGGTGTCCTTTTCGTATGCGTTAGTTCAGGTGAATGTGAGCCAGGGTTATGGCTGGTCGGATTCCGGCGTCGAAGAATCAATTGCAGCGGGGGCTTGCTCAATGACCTTTGCTACGGCGGCTGGCAGGATCCGAATGTGCACTCCAGGGGAAATCTCGAGGCTCAACTGCTCATCGGTCACAGCTGCAACAGTGCCGAAGATTCCCGCCGTGGTCATTACCTCTGCACCCGGCTGAAGCGCCATCACCATCTCCTGCTGCTTCTTCTGCCGATTGCGCTGTGGACGAATAAGCAGGAAGTAGAAGGCGATAATGATCAAAATGAACGGCGCGAAGCCAATGATCTGGTCCACCTGAGTTCCTTACCTTGGGTGCGGCTAATTACCTGAGCGCATCAGCCTACCCAGGGGACCTTTGGCCCCTGCGATCAATCCTCTCCAGGGCTATCTAGCATCAACTGAGGCCCGTGATCGGGCGCAGTGAGGCCCAGGTGCTTCCACGCCGCAGGGGTGGCTACCCGACCCCGCGGGGTGCGTATGAGGAAACCCAGGCGCACCAAGAACGGCTCACTCACGGTCTCGATTGTCTCGGCTTCCTCGGCCACTGAAACGGCCAACGTGGAGAGGCCCACCGGGCCGCCGCCGAAACGGCGCACCACCGCGTCCAGGACGGCACGGTCGATGCGATCCAACCCAAGGTCATCAACCTCATAAAGATCTAACGCACTGTGTGCCGCAGATTCATCCACCACGCCAGCACCGTGGATTTCGGCCCAATCGCGCACCCTGCGCAGGAGTCGGTTTGCAATCCGGGGTGTGCCACGGCACCGCCCGGCAATTTCAGCCGCCCCTTGCGGCGTGATATCCACCGAGAGAAGTCGCGCGCTACGTTCCACGATGACCTGGAGATCTGATGATTCATAAAAATCTAGATGCGCAGTGAAGCCGAATCGATCACGCAACGGGCTCGGCAGCAGACCAGCGCGAGTTGTCGCACCGACGAGGGTAAACGGGGCCAAGTCCAACGGAATGGCTGTGGCACCGGGGCCTTTGCCCACCACCACATCAATGCGAAAATCTTCCATTGCGAGATAGAGCATCTCCTCGGCAGCCCGAGCTGTTCGGTGAATCTCATCCAGGAAAAGCACCTCCCCCGGCTGCAGACTTGAAAGTACAGCGGCAACATCACCTGAGTGCTGCAAAGCCGGGCCAGACGTAATTCGTAAAGGCGCGCCGAGTTCAGCAGCGATGATGGTGGCGAGAGTGGTTTTGCCGAGGCCGGGTGGGCCACTCAGCAACACGTGATCGGCCACGCCCCCGCGCTTGCGTGCAGCCTGCAACACGAGGCCGAGTTGATCTTTGACCCTGTCCTGCCCGATGAATTCACTTAGATCCTGTGGCCGAAGTGCTCCGTCAAAAGCCGGATCATCATCACCGGAAGCCGCTTCAAGGATCGATTCGCTCATGCTCGATCCAAGGAACGAAGTGCAGCCTTGAGCAGGATTGAAATATCGGGATCCTTCGGATCGGTCAGTGACGCGACATCGAGTTCACTGATTGCGGCGACAGCTTCGCGGGGATTCCAGCCCAGCGAAACAAGGCCAGATTCCACTGCTGTTTGCCAGCCCCCCGTGGGCAGCGAGGCCGTCACCGGCGCATCGAGTGAACCCTTGAGTTCAAGTACGAGGCGTTGTGCACCCTTGCGCCCGATGCCAGGAACCGCGGTCAACGCCGTGAGGTTTTCTGTAGCAACGGCTTCCACCAGTCCGTCCGCACCCATTACGGCAAGAATTGCCGCAGCCAGGCGCGGTCCAATGCCACTGACCGTCTGCACCTTCTCGAAAACAGCACATTCGGCGGACTCTGCAAATCCATATAGGGTCCAGCCATCTTCGCGAACCACCATCGATGTGTGTAGGAACAACTCACTTCCCACACTGGTTCCATTCACGACTCCAGGTGTGGTGTGCACCGTGATTCCCACCGAGCCGAGATCAACTACTACCCGGTCGACATTCACGGCTACCACCCTGCCGCGCACAAATGCGATCACTGCGCGCTCCGGTGCGCCGCTACTGCAGCCGCGAGCCGATTCTGTGCCGTTCCCCGCCAGGCATGGCACACCGCGATGGCCGCCGCATCCGCAGCATCTGCGGGACTAGGTGGCGCCGGCAACGCCAAGATTCGCGTCACCATCTCGGTGACCTGAGCTTTCTGTGAACGCCCGCTTCCGGTCACGGCGGCCTTGACCTCCGTTGGCGTATGCATCGCGACGGCTATCCCCCGGCGCGCTGCAGCGATCATCGCCACCGCCCCCGCCTGGGCGGTGCCCATGGCCGAGCGCACGTTGTGTTGACTGAATACGCGCTCAATGGCAACTACATCGGGCTCAAAGCGATCGAGTATTTCGTTGATTCCCACTTCGAGGGCGAGGAGCCTGAGTTCTAGAGGATCCTCGGGTGGGGTGGTGATCACGCCAATGAACATGGAGCGCACTGAACCGCCAGAGCCCCGCTCCACCACGGCAGCACCACACCGGGTCAGACCCGGATCGATACCAAGGACCCGCATGGTGCTCCTCATGGAGTGAGTGAAAATCGAACAGGTGTTCGACAAGACTAGCGAGGGGCTCTGCCATTACCCGAGTGACGCGCCGCTACTCCCCGGCGTATCTGTCCCCTGGGGCGACGGGGGCGCCGGTAACGGCGGCGAATCCCGAGCGGAGGCAATCAAGGAGCACATCTGGATCGCCCACCGCTCGGTCATCGGTGGAAATGCCCAGGCACGCAGTCCCGTCGTAGGTGACCATGGTGATGTTGACGGCCGCTCCGATGGTGGCCACGAGCGGGAATGCGAGCAGCATCTTCACGCCCGCCAAGTACAGCGGAATGGGTGGCCCCGGGACATTGGACGTGGTGAGGTCTGATGCACGCGCCGCGCTCGTGAGCATGGGCATGGGCACCAACCAGCTCACCTCAGCCAAAGGATCAGCCATGCCGATTGCAGGCTCCGCCTTCCACTGGGCCACGAGTTCGTGGGCCGAGTGCATCAGCTCATCTGACGTGAGCCCCGCAATCGGCAAAGGGAAACGAGCAATAGAAACTGAATTCGATTCCTTAGCGCTGCGATCACCTGCATCACCACGCAAACTGATGGGCACATTCACGCGCAGGTATTCCGCAACGCTTCCATGGGCTGAGTGGTACTCGGCCATACCTAGGGCAACCGCGGCCATGAAGGCATCGTTGACATTCATTCCCCTGTCCTTGGCGGCGGCTCGGAGCCCAGCAAAGGGAAGCGTGAACGTGCCGAAGGTGTAGGTAGTGCCACGTCCGCGCATGAGTGGCGACATCGCGTCTTCTGGCATGGACGCTACGCGGCCGAGTGACGCCAGCGAGCCAAAGGCCGTGCGCCAGGTTCCTACCGGATCTTCAAGCGTGCCTTTGGCAAGGCCAAAGAGTGCCCGTGCACTTTCTTCTGCAGCACCGCGAAGTTTGGCCAGGTTGTCCGTGGTGTTCGCCATGAACACATCGGCGGCGTCAGCGTCTTTGGCGATCGGCGGCTCGGGGGGCAACGGCTCATCGGGATTGCCTTCTGGGGCAAGTTCGAAAAGTGAAAGCGCCATCATTACGGTGGCCTGACCATCGGCGATGGAGTGATGAAGTTTCAAACAGAAGGCAGCCTCACCATTGGGTAAGCCCTCAATG